>NZ_JAUBQQ010000057.1:0-7461 GCF_036701335.1 Microcoleus sp. Pol12B5
CCTCAAAACTTGGCTGTGCTCAGACGGATGGCCCTTAATGCCCTCAACCTGTGAAACCACCCTACCGCGTAGCTTGAGACAAAAAAGGAACCGGCCAGCCATGAGTGATGAGTACATGATGCTTATTATCAAATCCTTGTGTCAAGTCTGATTGAGATGCTCTTACCCTGATATCAAACAGCGATTGCAATTGCTTTTTTAGTCATGAACCTCGTTGCGGGATTAAGGAGGTTATTGTGCCTTTTTTTGTGTCAAACTTTATTAATAATACCACTTCTCCCAAAATATGCTACAATAGCAATTCTAGCAAAAGAACGATTGTATGAAAGTAAATTACCAAGAAAGAATTAAAGATACTGCGACCGAATTAAAAATAATTATGTCACAGCAACGAACTGTAACTAACAGACAAAGAATTCAGGCACTTTATTTGTTAAAATCTGGGTCGAGCCCGAGTATCGAGCGAGGTCGCTGAACTTTTAGGGGTACATAGAATCACCGTACAAAGATAGTTAAAGCAATATAATGATGGCGGTCTGTCATCATTATTAAAGCTGCGTCGCTCGACTGGGAGACCCCGAGTAATTCCCTTAGAAGTAATAGCAGGAGTCTCGAGAAAAATTAGTGAGGAATCCTGCGAGTTTAAGAGTTACAAAGAAATTGCGAAATGGGTGGAAGATAACTATCAAGTATCCGTCAAATATCAAACTTTACATAAGCAACTGTACTATCGCATGAAAGCCAAGTTAAAAGTACCAAGGCGTTTGAGTAACAAAAAGATCCGGCGGCAGCAATCGAGTTTAAAAAAAACTAGAAAAATTGCTGAAACGTTTCTTATGGTTGGAGTCCACTACCCCTAATCCAGCAAAAAGCGGTCTCAAATATTGGTGTCAAGATGAAACTATAATCGGCTTAAAAACGATTGAAAGGAAAAAAATTACAGCCCGTGGAGTCAAACCAATAGGTAAAGTTCAATGGAATTTTAAAGCTTACTATTTGTATGGGGCGGTTGCCCCTCAAACCGGATAAAGTTTCTGGTTAGAGTTTTCACATCTTGACGGTCAATGTTTTCAGATATTCCTAGATAACCTAGCAGCAGAATATCCGGAGCATTTAAATGTTGTGGAACTGGATAATGGTAAGTTTCATCATAGTAGGCAGCTCAAAATCCCCGATAATATTTTACTGCTTTTTCAACTACCATACAGTCCTGAATTGAATCCTATCGAGAGAGTATGGCAATATATAAAACAACAATTAATTTGGGAACTTTATGACAACTTAGATGAAATCAAAGAAAAAGTTCGCACTTTTCTTGAAGAATTTTCAAGTGAAAAAATCGCATCTATCACGGGATGGGATTATATTCTATCGGCACTAACTACGCTCTGCATAATTTTGGAGAAGTGGTATTAACCATTATGGGTACGCAGTGAGGAATGCAAGTCCTCATACAATTCTGACGACGAAGGCCCTCACTACGAACCAATCTTATGGCGGTTGTTCTAGCGGACAGAATATAAGTTTTTCTCCCAAATTCGCAAAGGGCGGATTTTTTTGTATTAGGAATTGCAGCAAATATTGCGGGTGAAACCCGCGTCTACAACCACTGACTAAAAACTAAATAATTTAGCTATGAACAGTACCGTCGGGTAAGATTGTACCTGTTAATGTAGTCCGGGTAAGTTTGACCATAACTCGATCGCCGTAACCGATTTTCGCTCCTGTTAAGTCAGCACCGCTCAAGTCAGCACCGCTCAAATCGGCTCCGATTAAGTTGGTTTCTCTCAAGTTGGCATTGATCAAACAAGCTCCTAACAAATTAGCCCGGAACAAGTTAGCTTGATGCAAATTCGCGCCTGTGAGATTGACGTTGTGTAGAAAAGCATCACTTAAGTCGGCTTCACTCAGGTTTGCATTGCTCAAGTTTCTCCCTGAAAAATCCTTTTCTTTTAAGGAAGCTCCTTTGAAGTTGGAACCGCTCAAATCGGGAGCTTGCGGCCCAGCTTGGCGGTAAGACTGAGATGGCGGTGGCTGCGATTGGTAGCGGGACGCCTCTGAATAGGGCCCTGCAGGGTTTCCCCCATAGTTTCCCGCATAATTTCCAGGATATTTTCCTGAAGAGGGTTCAGAAGAGTACCGCGGTTCTTTTGGGTTGGCCGGTGGTGGCTGGGTGTTTTGGTGCTGGGTG
Organism: Microcoleus sp. Pol12B5; assembly: GCF_036701335.1. NCBI lineage: Bacteria > Bacillati > Cyanobacteriota > Cyanophyceae > Oscillatoriales > Microcoleaceae > Microcoleus > Microcoleus sp. Pol12B5. The sequence continues at coordinate 2,192 of NZ_JAUBQQ010000057.1, forward strand.
TTTGGATACTGAGTATTTCTGTACTGAGCGTTTTGTTGCTGGGTAGTTTGTTGCTGAGCGTTTTGGTACTGAGTGTTTTGTTGCTGAGTGTTTCTGTACTGAGTATTTTGTTGCTGAGCGTTTTGGTACTGAGTGTTTTGTTGCTGAGTGTTTCTGTACTGAGTATTTTGTTGCTGAGCGTTTTGTTGCTGGGTAGTTTGTTGCTGAGTGTTTCTGTACTGAGCGTTTTGTTGCTGGGTAGTTTGTTGTTGAGTGTTTCTGTACTGAGCGTTTTGTTGCTGGGTAGTTTGTTGCTGAGTGTTTCTGTACTGAGCGTTTTGTTGCTGAGTATTTTGTTGCTGGGTATGTTTGTGCTGGGTGTTTTGTTGCTGGGTGTGTTTGTGCTGAGTATGTTTGTGCTGAACGTTCTGATTCTGACCTCTTGGTTGAATCGATCGCAATTGTTCGCGAGCTTGATTAATTTCCTTAATCTTCTCTTCAGCTTTCTGTAGTAGTCTGGGATTGTCTTTGGGGATGCGATCGGGGTGCCAAATGAACGCTAAATCCTTGTAGGCTTGGCTAATTTCTTCTCTGGAAGCTCCCGGCAACAGTCCCAGCACTTTATAGTATTGGTCGAGGTCGTTCATTGTACCACCTTTCGCTTTAAGAAATTAGAAATTAAAAATTAAGATCGGAGCAAAAGCCGTTCTCAAAGCTTGCGTGTCCGATCGTACATTAGATGAACAATAACTCAGCTAAGCCGCTGCTGGCAAAAAGTCTCGAATTCGCTGCAAGTATGTTGCGGCATCCTCCAGCATCGGAAAGTGAGCCGTATTCGGAATTATAACAAATTCTACTTTTTTGCTGAGGGAGGCTGCTTGCTCTCCCATGACGGCGGGGATAATTTGGTCAAATTCTCCGGCAATAAGCAGTGTTGGCACACTCAGCCGCGCAAATTCTTGGGGCATTTCCTCGGCTGCTCTTTTGCTGACTGCCGTCACCATTGTACCTATAGCAGCTTCCTCGTCTGCCATTAAAAAATCCTTGAGAAACGCCAGACTGACCTCTGTGGGCAGGGAACGGCGCAAAAACCGAGCCATAAATAGCCGATCGGCAAACGGGATGGATGCCAGCCAAGAGGGTCTAAATTTTACCACATAGCCACCGAATTTGTGAAAAGTTGTAAAAGATTTTTCATCGTATTCAAAAATCCCGCTGCAAGTGAGAATTGCTTTTTCTACTTTTTCGGGGTAAAGGTTGAGAAATAAAGTAGCAATTGATGCACCTGTGGAGTGAGCATTGAGAAAGACGCGGCTTAAATTCAGAGATTCTAATAATTCAGCTAAATCGCGGGCGTAGGTTTCGAGTTCGTAGCTGGACTCAGGAGGCTCTTTCGGCAAAGGCGATCGACCAAAACCTCTCATATCGTAAAGCAAACAATCAAAATCATCAGCAATAGCCCGGGCCGTGCTTTCCCAGTAGCGCGCTGAACCCGCCCAGCCGTGCAGAAATACCATCACTGGTTTCCCGCTAGGTTGGGCCGTGTTATCTGCTGTTATCCACTCGTAATAATGTTCTACACCGCGAATTGAAATGAAAGACATGATATTGATTTGGGATTCTTAGATTTTAGATTTTAGATTTTAACTCATAATTGTTCAGTAAATGCCCAAATTCCCGACTTCTTAAAAAAAAAGTCAGGAATCTCAAGACTATATCCATCAAAAAACTCTGCGTTAACCTGCGTCAATCCGCCCACATTTGCGGTCAAAAATCACCCACATAAAAACTAATCATAGATATTAAGCAGCAGAAGCAGCCAGCCAAAATAAACCATCTACCAAAAGCGTGCTTAACACAGCTCCGCTGAAAGCGCGCCAGTGCAGTTGCGTGCCGCGCAAACTCAGCAAACCGACTGTTAGCAACACAGCGATTAAAACTAAAGCGCAACCTATGCCCCAAGGAGTTTCGATTTGACCGATCGCACTTTGAAAAATCGGCATTGCTAATTCCGGTTCCGCGTGCATCACTTGCCGCCAGTAGGGCATCAACCCTGTTAAGTAAAAATATAAATCAGTAATGGCAGTACCCAATAGGGAACCCAAGTAAAAATAGCCGCCAACTTTTCCCCAAGATTTGCCTAAGCACCAAATAGCAAAAGGCAAGCCAATTGACTCTATAGGTAGATGTAAAATTGGTTCCCATCTGAACCAGCCCCAATAGATAGAACCTGCCAGCCAGCATCCGGCAAATCCTAATAATAAATCTCCCCAAAGTTGTGTTTTGGGGCGGAAAATTAAAATTAAACTCAGAACGAACCAGGGGATAGTTGATAGCAAACTGATGGTTGGATATAAACGCACTAATGGTGCTTGCACGAAGACTGGAATTGAGACTAAAAATGCTGAGGCGCTAAATATTAACCACGGTTTGATGCTGTTTGTTGTGGCTGAAGTGACAGAATTGTCGAGGCGGGCGATGGTGGCAATAGGTGCGATCGCTGATGATACTAAATTAAGATTAAACAACTGATTGGACTCCGTATTGTTTCAATAGGTGGACTAAAAATTTTGCTGCAGTTGTGGGTGCGACAGTCTCAATCCCGGCAGCGGTTTGGCTGACGTGCCAGCCTTTTGCCGTTTGGGGAGCTCGCCATAAATCCAAATGTTCGATCGCGGGATCTGCATAAAAGCTTTCTCCACCGCCACCGAGAATTGCCGAACTCCAGTGCGTAAAGCGATCGTGGCTGATTCGGTGGATGGGAAAATTGCCCGCCAGAGGTACTCCCCAACCGTCTAAGGCAAAAAATGCCCCGACTTTGCCGCCGAGTTGCTGCCACATCCAAGCCGCCCCGATCGTCCCGGCTACTCCTGCCGAAAAGCTGACAAATACTAGACTTTCTCCTGCTAAGTCTTCGCTACACAAAAAGTGCAATATGTCAATAGCTGAAAAAGGCGGATATTTATGAGCGGGAAAAATCTTGACACGATCGACTATTTGCTGGTTTTGCCGATCGGCTGCCAGTCCCCAAAGCCCCGAAAGTCCCGTCAGGAAACAGTCGGTTAGCTTTGGTTCGTGGACTCCGGGGCAAATTACCAGTCTCATAGTTCGTCAAGAAAGTTAATATAGTTCGCAACATAACTTTATCATATAGCTACTATATCATATACTACCCCTGGGGATAGGGTGTTAAACTTATAATAGGGTCAAGTTTGAAGAGTATCCCCCCAAGTTAAATGCTGGGAACGCTCCAAACCGCATTAATCTGAGGCAAAGGGAGGGAGTCTTAAGAAAAAATGAAACTTATCCCCCCCCGCCCCATCTCCTGTCAAGCTTAGCAAAGGCTGATTCTAGTTTTAAGCTGTTCTGTATTTAGATTTAACTTTTCCGGCGGCGTCGAAGCTGACCCCACAAAAGCTTAAAGAAACAGGATTGTGAAAATTAGAGGCCTGCCAGCTTAGCTGCCCTACGAATTTCGGGTCAGGGTCAAAAAACCGACTTAGGACTGATGCTCATCAATCCGGTTTCTAGGATAAATAAGAGGTTTGACCGGGAAGTATGGGCGCAGCAATCGGGAATCAGCCCCCCGCGCGCAACCGTCGTGCGATCGCACACAATGAAAAATCTCCGATTCCCCCTTCATCCTGTCTGGATCTCTTAGAATAAATAAAATTGAGGAATACAAAGTGGTTGCTTCTCCAGAAAAAATCGAGTACAAAACATCTGCAGCACCCGCAAGTAACGATCGCGTTGCTGTATTGCTGATGGGTTATGGCGAAGTCGAAAGCTACGACGATTTTGCCAACTACAACGAACAAGCTTTAAATTTGCTTACGGCAAAGTTTGCGCCAGTACCGCTTTGGATTTATCCGCCGCTGGCGAAGATTTTAGCAATCTTTGACTTGCACGAGTGGAGTCACCAACACGGTCAATTCGTTTCGCCGCACAATGCAATTTTTGAACAGCAGCGCGCTGGGATTGAAAAGAATTTACAGGAGAAATGGGGCGATAAAGTAAAAGTGTTCAAAGCTTTTAACTTTTGCGCGCCGTTTTTGCCGGAACAAGTAATCCCTCAAATTCAAGCAGAAGGATTTGACAAAATTCTGATTTATCCGCTGTTGGTAGTTGATTCTGTTTTCACCAGCGGCATTGCAGTCGAACAGGTGAATAAAGCTTTAGCACAAACCTTTGATGGTAAGGAACATTGGGTAAAAGGACAGCGCTACATTCCTTCTTTTTACGATGAACCTGCTTACATCCAGCTAATGGCGGATTTGGTTGAAGAGGAAATTAAGAACGATTTAGCTGTAGCGCATTTGCCTTCTCAGATTGGGATTGTGCTGATGAATCACGGTTGTCCGCACAAGGCGAAGGGCTTTACTTCGGGAATTGTGGAAAGTCAAGCTTTGTACGATCGCGTGCGGGAACGTTTGATGTATCGCTATCCTTTGATTTCGGTGGGTTGGCTGAATCACGACACACCCCTGATTGAATGGACGCAGCCGGATGCGACGTTGGCTGCGAAGAATTTGATTGATTTGGGTGCAACTGCGATCGTCTTTATGCCGATCGGATTTGCGACAGAAAATCACGAAACTTTGTTAGATGTAGACCACATTATTGAGTCTTTGCAGAAACAGCGTCAAGGAGTTACTTACCGCAAATTGCCTTGCGTGAATGACCATCCAGAGTTTCTGAAAATGGCCGCTGAGTGGGCAAATCCGCAGATTGAAGCGTTGTTGAGTGAGACTGCGGTTGCTGTTAATCCGAGTTTGGCTGCGGCGCAACGCGAGCACAGTCATTCTCATGAAGGGCACGGTCATTCTCATGGCGGGCACGGGCATTCTCATGGTGATCACGGGCATTCTCATGGTGATCACGGGCATTCTCATGGTGGGCACGGGCATTCTCACGGGCACGGGCACAGTCATTAATTAATTGAGTTAAAACGTTGATCGCCCCTTGCTTTTTTTAGAGAAGGGGCGATTTTTTTTCGTTGAGCATCCCTACCTGTAGCGAACTGCAAACAGCTAGGTAATGACCAGTATTCGATTGCCGATTACGATGACCCGCTTGTCTTGAGGATTAGCAGCTACTGGTGTTGAACTATTAAGTTTATAGGGCTTACCAACATCGCTGCCGTTAATGTCATGAGCAAAAACGCTGCCATCATCAGTAATGACCAGTATTCGATTGCCCATTACGAGGACATGGTTGTCTTGAGGATTAGCAGCTACTGGTGTTGAACTATTAAGTTTATAGGGCTTACCAACATCGCTGCCGTTAATGTC
>NZ_JAUBQQ010000057.1:7561-39426 GCF_036701335.1 Microcoleus sp. Pol12B5
TTGAACTATTAAGTTTATAGGGCTTACCAACATCGCTGCCGTTAATGTCATGAGCAAAAACGCTGCCATCATCAGTATTAACCAGTATTCGATTGCCCATTACGAGGACACGCTTGTCTTGAGGATTAGCAGCTACTTTTGTTGAACTATTAAGTTTATAGGGCTTACCAACATCGCTGCCATTGATGTCATGAGCAAAGACATCCCCATTTACAACTGTAGAGGTGGGGGTAGGTGAGGGACTAGGTGAACTAGCGATAGGTCTAAAAGAAGTTAATACTTCGCTAACTTTATCTCCAACAATCTTTTGGATATAGGCATCTTTAGGCATATTGTTGTGTTCTATCCTCAGTGCTTTTGTACCTTTACGACCTTTAATAACAGGTGGTACTGGTAGTTGAAAGCCAGGACAAGTAACTTCTTCCCATCCACATTCAACTCTTGTTTCAGAACCATCTTCGTTTCTGGCAAGATTTTGTGCGGTCTGGTCACACCCCTTTGTTGCTTGGCAGAGAATCTCTCCACTAATCCTGCTATCGAAGGGAACTATATTCTCATCATTTAGTCCATTCTCCTGCCATCTGTTCATAAAGTAGTCCACATTTGGTGGAACCACACGGCTAGTCGCAACTCTACGAAATCCTGCTGTACCAACAGGATCAATAACTACGACAAGTTGGACACGGCGAGTAATAAAAGGCAGAACCTTGAGGATTGAATCGCCACCATAACTATGACCAATTAAAACAATGGGTCTACTTTCAGGTTGACTGTTAATGACTTGAGCAGCTTCTTTTATAAAGAGTGCATCAGGATTTGTTGATAAATTTCCTACTATTGTTGTAGTGCTTCCATCTTTAAAGTTTGCGTAGGATGTAGTCCAAACTGTATTCCCTGGTTTCACCCTGTTTATGACTTTAAACATCGCTCCAGCACAACAATCGCCACTACCGTTTACAAACACTATGAGAGCATCTTTAGAGGATGATTGTGCCTGTACTTGCCCTAAATTTGGCTGAAAAAAGTTGCTAATCGCCAAACTTCCTGTAACACCAAAGAGCGTGAAAAACTTATTCCATTTCATGTTTAGCTTCTCCTCTCCAATTTTTGAAACCTAACTTGTTACTAAGCTATTACTCAGAGGATCTTTTAAAAGTCATGCAAAACGTAGCCTTAGCTATGTTTTGCATCTCAGTATAATGGCTCAAACCCAGAAATGTTCAATACCGAAAGAAAACTTTACCTTAACAGGACTTACGTAGGCACACTACATCTAGTGCAAACAGTAGTCATCGCAGCCCATAAATGGGGTTTTTCGCCAAACCAAATTGCCGCTGATTATGACTTAAGTGAAGTTCAAGTGAACGATTTTCTCGCTTTTTATGCCGCCCACTCTCAGGAAATAGATGCCTCTATTGACGCTGAGAAAATTATCGAACCCGTAACTCGTTGGCGGTATTCCCTTGAGGAGTTGGTTGAGGCGATAACGCCTGAGAATCTTCATAATGAGATTGACAGTGGAGTTGCTATGGGGAACGAAGTTTGGTGACATAAGCTGTCGCGCATTTAAATTGTATATTCTCCGCGGGCGGGACACCCCACAAGACTTTGATTTTTTTTGACATATAATTTAAATGCCGCAACAGCTTATTGCATTTGGATATCGATTATGACCATCAAAGAACAACTTCTCCAAACCATTGAAACACTGCCGGATGACTTGCTAGCACAAACGCTGCAATTCGTCCAAACCCTTCAACATCCCATTCACAAAACTCCAGGAATTTGTGGCGGTGCAGCGCGAATTCGCGATACCCGCATTCCCGTCTGGACGATTATCGCCTACCAACAACAGGGCGCAACTGAAGCCGAACTTCTCTATAATTATCCAGGGCTTACCCTTCAAGATTTGCAAGCGGTTGCGAACTATTACGAACACAACCGAGAAGAAATCGAGCTGTGGCTTGCTGAAAATGAATAACTGCCGATGCTAAAGTTTTACTCAAATGAAAATTTCGCTAAGGCGATCGCCCCAACCAACTTATCAATCTCCGCCTCAGTTGTAAAATAGTGAACACAAGCCCGCACACAATCAGGATTAAGAATAGTCCTTACCATAATTCCCTGTTTCTCCAACAAATCGACCAGCTTTTTGTGCGGCATCCCATTAGTTAATCGAAACGAAACCAAACCAGCTTCCGGCGCAGATTTCCGCAAACATTCCACATCGGGAAGTTCCGACAAACGCTCCCAGAGATACTTACTCAAACGGCAAATTTCTGCATACCTTTCCTCGATCGTACCCCATTCATGTTGCAGGGCGATCGCACTCCGCAAACCCGTATACAAAGGATAAGCCGAAGTCGCAATTTCATAGCGCTGCGATCCAGACTTCCACCCAAGCACCTTAGCATTAGCATCCGTCACAATTCCCCGCCAACCGATAAACACCGGATGCAAATCTGCCAAAGCTTCCGCACTCACATAAAGTCCCCCCAAACCTTCCGGGCCGCACCACCATTTGTGACCAGTAAAAGCATAAAAGTCAACCCCTGATTCAATCAAATTTAAAGCCAAAACCCCCACAGATTGAGCCGCATCAACTAACACTCTAACTTTGTGCTTCTTTGCAGGCAAATCCTCTTGTCCTCCCCCTTGAATCAGGGACAAATGCTCTTGCCTATCCCCTTGAATCAGGGACAAATCCTCTTGCCCATCCCCTTGAACCAGGGAAAACTCCTCTTGTCCCCCCCCTTGGCAAGGGGGGGTTAGGGGGGGTTCATGACATACTTTAACAATCTCAGCCAGAGGCAAAACTTGGCCGGTATTCCACAAAATGTGACTGATTACCAACAAGCGAGTATTTGGCTGCAAAGCATTAGCAATTACCGCCACCGCATCGCCCTCATTCAAAGTAGCCGCCAACGGACAAACCGAAACCTCTATGTTGAAACGGCGCTGAAGTTCCATTACACTGGCTACAATGCCGGGGTGTTCGCAATCAGAAAGCAGCAAATGGTCGCCTGCTTTCCAGTCAATGCCCCACAGCGCAATATTGCAGCCGACGGTGACATCTTCAGTCAGGGCGATGTTTTCAGGAGGTACCGCCAACTCTGATGCGATCGCACGTCGCGTCAGCATCGCCTCCTGAGCCACCCAAGCCCCCACCTCCCCCGAAAACGGCCCCCCAAGCTGTACCCGTTTGTAAGCACCATAAATCGCGTCTAAAGCAGGCTCAGGCAGCGGCCCTTGTCCGCCGTAGTTAAAATAAGCTTTATTGGCCAAAGCTGGGAATTGTTGCCGGTGATTGTCCTTTGTCATTTTTTTTTGGGAATTATTGATAGCGTTAATATTGAATAACTAATGCTGTGAATTTTATACCTTTTGCTTGATACTCTATGCCTTGCGAATACTAAATGTTAATAACTGACAAACTACTACTTTCCTATCAGCGATGCCATCTCCGAGCATTTTTAGATACCTGCGGAGACTGGAAACAACTAGACCCCCCCAGCGACTTTTTGCTGAAACTAATGCGCGACAGCGCGACATACCAGCAGCAAGCTTTGGAACACGAGACTTACCAACAACCATGTTATCCTAGAGGGGATTGGGAAGCTGGCGCGGCCGCTACATTGAGTTTAATGCAGCAAGGGGTCGATCGCATTTACCGAGGAGTTCTGATCCAGGGCGAATTCGGCCAAACCAACGGCGCAACAACTTCTCTGGTAGGAATTGACAGTCAATATTTCCCAGAATTTGGCGAAATCCCCGAAACTCCCGTTCATCTTTCCTCCTCCAATCTTCCCTCTTCAAACATTACCCTGATCAGCCGCCCCCATTTATTAATCAAACAGCCGGGACAATCAAAATTTGGCAACTGGAGTTATATTACTGCGGATATTTGGCTTAGCAAGCGACCAAAACAAGAGTATCAAATTATCGCAGCTTTTCACGCCCAAGTTTTAGCTTCCGTACAGGAAACAATGCCCGATACTGCGTGGCTGATGCTGCGAAAAAAAGGGCTGTACTCGGTGAATCTCGGCCAGCGAACTCCTCAGATGTTCGAGATTTTAGATGATTGCATTCAGATGATAGAAAATCGGGATAAACCAGAGGTGTTCATTTCCCGGCAAAAGTGCAATCTTTGCGGTTGGTATACTATCTGTCACGCCGACGCCGAATCTATTAAACATCTTTCGTTATTGCCGGGAGTTACTGCCAGCCGCTATGCTAGACTAAAAACTCTCGAAATTACTGATGTAGAAGCTCTCGCTAATGCTAGTTCCGCACTGCTTGCTGAGTATCCCGAATTCCCCGACAGAGTTGCTTTTGATGTGGTGCAGCAAGCTAGATCTCACTTGCTAAATCAACCGCTGTTGCGGGAAGAAGGAAGTTCGGCAACGAGCAATGTACGGGATGTAACGGATGTCAGGAAGAAGGAAGAAGGAAGGCACGACACGGATTTTGACACGGATACACGGATTAACGATCGAGAAGAAGGTAGAAGTGAGAATTTAGAAGAACTTAACTCATCTGAAATAGTACCAGATATTGTAGACAATATCTTGAATGACATCGCGGTTGAGGAAGTAAAAATTAGAGAAAATAAACCTGCCACATCTTCTATACCTGCGCCAATTCTCCGCAAGAAACCAATTCCCTATTCCCAATCTGTCTTTTTGCCGATCGCCCCAATCGAACTCTACTTTGACATTGAAGCAGAACCCGAGTTAAACTTGGATTACCTCCACGGAGTCTTAGTTGTTGACAGGTACAACAATACAGAAAAATTCCACGGTTTTTTAGCAGAATCAGCAGCAGAGGAAGGTGCAATCTGGGAGCAATTTTTAGAATTAATGTGGGCTTATCCCATTGCTCCGATTTTCCACTTTTGCGACTACGAAGTCAAGACTTTTAAGCGGCTGGCTAAACTTTACAATACTCCAGCTTATTTGTGGAAACCCGTACTGAAACGGTTTGTAGATATTCACAAACAAGTGACGCAAAAGGCGATTATGCCGGTGGAAAGTTACGCACTCAAACCAATAGCCCGCTGGCTGGGTTTTGACTGGCGAGATGCTAAGGCTAATGGTGCTCAGTGCGTCTGCTGGTACGACGATTGGCTCAAAACTGGCGATCGATCGCTCTTGGAGGCGATCGTCCGCTACAATGAGGACGACTGTCGCGCTACTTATGTGGTTAAAGATTGGTTGACTAATTTTTTGCTAAATCAGAAACAGTGATTTTATGATTAAACGAACCGCGAAGGCGCAAAGGGCGCGAAGTTAGAAAGAGAAGAAGATAGTAAAATGCGAAAATCAGCAAAAATAATTATATTTATTTCCTGTTTTTTGATAGCAGCAACTGTGGCAATTTTGATAAATCTGTCAGTTCAATCTTTCGCCCTTACCAAAATAGATTTTATTGGTAGAGCAATATTTCCTACTGGTTCTCCGTTTCAGGGGACGGAGATTGGCGGACTTTCGGGGATTACTTACGATGCCGAAAAACAAGTTTATTATGCCATTTCGGATGACCGCAGCAGCAAGAGTCCGGCGCGTTTCTATACTCTCAAAATAAATTTGAAATCGGGTAAATTGGAAAAAGACAACATTGAATTTACTGGTGTCACTACTTTATTAGATGAAAAGGGCGAAAGTTTTCCGAGTTTAAGTTTAGATCCAGAGGGGATAGCTTTTGCGGGCAATAGCGTGTTTGTTTCTTCGGAGGGAGATGTCGATCGCCAAATAAATCCTTTTATCAAAGAGTTCTTCATCGATGGTAAACTCCTGAAAACGCTGGCAATTCCTGAACGGTTTTTGCCCGACGACAATGGCAGTAAAGGCATCCGCAACAATCTATCATTTGAAAGTTTAACTTTAACGCCCGATCGCAAATACCTATTCACCGCCACAGAAAATGCGTTGGTTCAAGATGGCGCTGTACCTTCCCTGGAAACCGGGAGCCCGTGCCGGATTTTGCGCTACGATGCGGTGAGCGGCAATCCAGAAGCATCGTTTCTCTACATAACCGAACCGCTACCCGCTGGTGCAAATCCTGTGGGAAAATTAACTAGCAACGGTTTAGTGGATTTGGTGGCGGCGATCGACGATAACCGTTTGCTGAGTTTAGAGCGTGCTTTCTCCCTAGAAACCGGAGTTACTGTTAAATTATTTGAGATTTCCTTGGAAAAGAGCGATCGTATTGAAGCACTCGAAAGCCTCCAAAGCCGTCTCAGCGAGGTTTCTCCCGCTCAAAAACGCCTGCTGCTGGATTTGGAAACCCTGAAAATTCCCCTAGATAACATTGAGGGCTTGACATTAGGCCCGGTGTTAGGCGATGGTAGCAGAGGTCTGATTTTGGTAAGCGACAACAACTTCAGTCCCCTGCAAGAGACTCAAATTTTGGGCTTCCAAATAAAAGTTCAAAAAACCTCTTGACAAAAGGTGAAGTTATAGGCATAATAGAAATTGTGCCTGAAAAAACGGCAAAACGAGGGACAGTAGTTCAATTGGTTAGAGCACCGCCCTGTCACGGCGGAAGTTGCGGGTTCGAGCCCCGTCTGTCCCGTTCTCTCGTAGTCAAGCTTCTAAACTTTGATTGTTTTGATTGGATCTAGTGCTGATGTAGTTTGCTCTCAAAATGCGACCACTGCGTAAGATTTTTCCTGAAAAGCAAGGAAATGGCATCCGTTTTAGATTGACTGTTGGGGGCAAGATTTCCTTTTGACCCTTTGCCCGTTTGATTAACTCCCAGCAGCCCTCAAAGGTGCGAGGAAATAAAGGGTCGGGCAATCTGATATGTCAAAACCAGGACGATGGGCACGAGAATCGGAATAGCAACTAGCAGTCCCCATTTGCCAAACCTAAGTTTTTGACCGTCCGATTTGAACAGGAAAATTACAGCGACAATTCCCATAAGTATCCAGAGACCACCGAAGCCCATGAAGACTGTATAGCCTGCATCTTGCATTTTTTTTGACCTTTAATAGTAGTCCATCTTTAATGTTACTTGCAGCCTGTTTTTGCTGACATCTTCTGATAGGTCGATCGCACTTATTAAATATGACTCATTTTGAGTAGGGTTGGCAGCGGCCCTGACTTTCGCACTCGATCCGCTGAGTTCGATCGCTCATAATAGTTGCTAAATCCGGCCTTCCCGTCAGCTTCAGCCGCCAGTCTGCCCAAATTCCGTACAGCCAGTTGGCGATCGCCCCGATCGCTGGTAACTTAGTCACAGCATAAACCCAGCCCATACCTAAAATCTCGTAGGTGCGGCGAAAAACCTCCACATTTTTAACCGTCGTACCGTCGGGTAACACCGCGTGAATCCGCCCCATCGCCATTTCGTAGTCGATTCCGGCGTGGGCCTCCGGGTTGTAGTTATCATCCGCAATATCCACAAACGACACTAAACCTCGCCCCGCGTCGCGTTGTTTCAAGAAATTAACCTCCCGCACGCACAGAGGACATTCACCGTCGTACAGTAACTCAATCTGCCAAGCAGGCGCAGCAGACTCGGGTGAGGGCGCAACAGATTCGGAAAACTCAGTTTTAGCAGCAGACATAGGGAAATATTTTTTAATGTCGTCGATCGCACACAAACATTTTACAAGGATCAATAGTTATCAGGTGCGCCTTCGGTACTCCTAAAGCAGTTATTTGTGGTGTGAAAAATAGTCCCAAAGGTGAATCCTGTCTTGCCCGCCCGCAATGCTAATATCATCAAGATGCCTTCTAGTGCCTTGCCGGAGACTTTCGCCCGATGGCTCGTTAACTCCGCGATCCGAAGGACAGCCCTCGAAGAGGATCGCGTATTATCAAGCAATTCGAGGCAAAGCACCTGCCAAGCACAAATTTTAAGTCGGCAACAAAATATAATAAAATTTGAAGTCTTAAACATCAGCTATTCGCCCAATCAGCAAATCGCCCAATCTAAAAGCAAAAATCTACATGAATGTCAGAGTCCGTCTAGCCCCCAGTCCCACCGGAAACCTACACATCGGTACCGCCAGAACCGCCGTATTTAACTGGCTGTTTGCCCGCAACCAAGGCGGAAAATTCATCCTGCGGGTAGAAGACACAGACGTAGAACGTTCTAAAAGCGAATACACCGATAACATCCTCGAAGGACTCACCTGGCTGGGTATGAACTGGGACGAAGGCCCGAGTTTTCAGTCACAGCGTCTGGAAATATACCGCCGAGCAGTCCAAACCCTTCTAGACAATGGACTCGCCTACCGCTGCTACACCACGTCGGAAGAACTCGACGAAATGCGGGAAGCACAAAAAGCCAACAAACAAGCCCCCCGCTACGACAACCGGCACCGCAACTTGACAAGCAAAGAGCGCGCAGCTTTTGAAGGCGAAGGGCGACAAGCTGTGATTCGGTTTATCATCGACGACGATCGCACGATCGCGTGGAACGACATGGTACGCGACACCGTAACCTGGAAAGGTAGCGACCTCGGCGGCGATATGGTAATTGCCCGTGCATCCAGCGGCGGCGTCATCGGCCAACCACTCTACAACCTCGCCGTAGTTGTCGATGACATCGACATGGGCATCACCCACGTCATCCGCGGGGAAGATCACATCGGCAATACTCCGAAACAAATATTGCTCTACGAAGCTTTGGGCGCGACAATCCCAGAATTTGCCCACACGCCCCTGATTTTAAACTCCCAAGGGCAAAAGCTTTCTAAACGCGACGGCGTAACCTCGATTTCTGACTTCAAAGATATGGGCTACCTGCCCGAAGCTTTAGTTAATTACATGACTTTGCTCGGTTGGACTCCGCCGGATTCAACGCAGGAAATATTTACACTGTCGGAAGCAGCAGAATTATTTACATTCTATCGAGTCAACAAAGCTGGTGCAAAATTTGATTGGGATAAACTCAATTGGCTTAACAGTCAATACCTGCACAAAATGCCAGTGCCGCAATTGACAGATTTGCTGATACCTTATTGGTGGCAGAAAGGCGGTTATGAGTTTGACTTGGAGGCCGATCGCCCCTGGCTCGAACAAATAGCTGCTTTAATCGGCCCGAGTCTCGTTCGCTTAACCGATGCTGTGGATATGTGTAAGGTATTCTTCTCCACCACGGTGGAATACGAAGAAGAAGCACTCGCACAATTGCAGCAAACAGGGGCTGCACAGGCTTTACAAGCAGTTGTAGAAGCGATGGAAAGTCATTCATCCCTGACATCAGCGGAAGCTCAGAAAATCACTAAAAAGCTCAGTAAAGAGAAAAATCTTAACAAAGGGCTAATTATGCGATCGCTCAGAGCCGCTCTGACAGGTGCAATGCACGGCCCCGACCTGATAGAATCTTGGGTAATCCTTCACCAGCGAGGAACGGCTAAAACCCGTTTGCTTGATGCCATTAGCAACTTGAATCTGCAGGCTGTTGGTGTCGCGGACGAAACTTCTACCCCAGAACAACCAAAGGCAGAAACAGTCGCCGAAACTTCTGCTACAGAACAGTCAGCAGCGGAGGTTTCAAAAGTCGAAACACCGACTATTGAAACAATCGAAACCCCGGTTGTTGAACCATCAGCAGCAGAGGTTTCAGAAGTCGAAAAACTTGCGCTCGAAACAGTCGAAACGCCGACTGTCGAACCAGCAGTGGAAGTTACAGCAGTCGAAATACCGACTTCAGAAACAGGCGAAGTGTCGGCTCTTGAACCAACCGACGGGGAGGTTGCAGCAGTCGAAATACCGGCTCTTGAAACAGTCGCAGCAGCAGTTGAAATACCTGCCGCCAACCAGCAAACAACTATTGCGAGTGGAGAAATGACTTCATCAAACGAACCAGAAACAACCGTTATCATCACCGAAATTCCTGCCGGAAATGAAGCCGACAGTTCAAGCGGTACAACAAAAGTCATAATTACCGAAGAACCGCCAAGTCAGACCCAGCAGATCAAAGAACAAATTATCTCAATTTTGTCCGAGTTTCCCGCTTACATTGGCAGCTTTTACGAGCAGTACAAAAGTCCCCTGACTGTTATCGGTGTAATTATAGCCTCGATTGTCTCTTTGAAAGTGCTTTTGGGGATAATAGATGAACTCAACGACATCCCCCTGCTAGCACCGACATTCGAGCTAATTGGTATCGGATACACCGGGTGGTTTGTCTACCGCTATTTGCTGCGATCGTCCAACCGGCAACAATTAGGTCAAGAAATTCAAGCATTGAAAGAACAAGTTTTCGGCAAAAAGTCCTAAACTTTTGCTGGTAATTTGTTGAATTTGTACCCGACACCGACAATTTTTTATGAGTTGTCGGTGTCGGTTTTTTTTGTAGGAATGGGCGATTATTTGGGCAATGGGCGATTGAAATCGCTGAGTTTACGGCAACACAAACGAAGTCTGCCTACGCGGACTAATGGTTAATAGCTAATTCTTTGGTCGAGTGCGACACCAGACGATCGCAGCCGATCCAAGGGCGATCGCGCAACTCAACACAAAGGAAAATACAAACGGATGCCACAGGATTAAGGGTGCGGGGACGTGGTTTTGTTGCAGCGTCTCGAAGAGTTTGTCTGTGCCGCTTGATGCTGCAATTCCTCCGGCTGCTAAACCGACACCGATCGCCTGTATTGTTCTTTCTAGGCGATCGTCTCGGTTTTTCTCTGCTAATTCGCTCTTGCGGAGTTCTATTTGATTGGCGCGATCGCTCCGGGCTTGTTCTATTTCTACTATCCCTCGGATTGAGGCGATCGCTTGTTCGATTAAGCCTGTTCCGTGTCGGAAATAGCCTAAGTCGCCTGCTATTTGCGATCGCATATATGGAGCAGTTTTTCTCCTGAAGTGATTTAATATTGATAGTTCTTCCTTATCGCTTTCTACTCTAGCATAGATTTGATCTAATTTCTCAGCGTAATTGTTAAGATTTATCGCAATTGTATTGCCGTAATCTTCTAATTTTGTCAGCCCTTGAGTGTAAGTCAGTGCTGTTTTCAGTAGCTTTTTCAACTCGTCCTTAAATTCCTGTAAATTGTCGGTAGTCAAGGCGCTGTCTAGTTCATCAATTCGCTGCTGCAACCAATTAACATTATCCTCCACTTGTCGGTAAAAATCAAACAGTATGCGGTGAATTTGCCTGCTATTGTGAAAGGCTTTAATAATTTTAGTGCGGTAGTAAAACAAGTCTACTATTTCCCGCTGGTAAGTACCAAGCTTATCTTCGGATGCTTCGCTGTTGGGAAACCAGACCAGCAAGTGCCGATAATTAGCAGTTTGCTTGATTAAACCGTACTCAAAAATCTGACTCCCAAATAACTGGCCGACGCGGTTAAAAGGAGGGCGATATTTTTCGGGAAGTAAAGCGTTACAGCATTTGTCAGCTAGAGATTGGAGGGATTCGAGACTTGGTGGTTGTGGTTGCGGGGGTAATTTAGCGGTAATTAGAATTGTTTCACCTAAAAACTCTTCCCCAGTAACGATTCCTAATAAATTTTCGGGGTTAAATGTACTCAGCCATTGCGGGGAAACTTCCTCTACAAAATTATCAAGGAAACCGACATTCAACCACAGGGCATAGCTGTCTCCTATTTTGATGGGTACAGCAAAGCCGCTGATATCTAATTGAGTTTCATTGTAGCTGACTTGAGAATTAAAATCCAAGCTGATGTCTCGCAACAAATCAACCGATAAATTAGATGGTTCTTCCGGAAATTTGAGAAGGGGTTTGATTTTTTGGGATGTAAAGCTTTCTAAAAAATCATCGCCCCAATTCCAGAGGGGATTATTTCTGCCGCTAGCGTCGCCGATTAGGTGAAAGGCAAAAGCGTAGACATTAGGATTTAAAACTTTTTCAATTTCATTCATTTTCAGGCTTCTCAGATTGTATCCGCTTTTCTAAAGATTCTAGCAGCCGTGGAAATAGGCGGGGAAACTGATTTTCTGAAATATTTTCGTCTCCTTGCGGTTGACTGGCTTTAGGGATAACTTTGCCCCTGGTGGCGACGGCTTCCAATGCTTTGGTAATTTCGGGATAGTCGATACACCAATTACTGAGTATTTTAGAAATGGCTTGATTTGATTCATTTTCGGCAGCCGCAATATCTTTTTCAAGGGTCTTTAATGCTTCTGTGGCTGCTTCGGAAAATAAATTGGGGCTGGTTTTCAAGACTACGAGAAATGAATTAATGATTTTTTCTGGCTTCATGGCTGAATTTATGTCTTGTAATTTATAATATTGTCATTTTACCATATTCACAAAGGACATGGCATTGCCCTGTCCTGATTGCCCTGTTCTAATTGCCGTGTGACGGATTGTTAAATGGTCGGCACATTGCATTGTTAAATGGGAAGGAAACGGCATTGCCGTTTTCTACAAAAATTCCTTGTTTCGCTGACGAATTTATTGCCCAATCGCACAAAAAGCCGCCCAGAAGTGGGGAGATTGGTAACGTTTGTTTTCTGGTCTTTGACCAAATTCAATAGAATTTTGCATTTCCTCTTTCCTTTCATCTGAAATTAATTTACAACTTGCAACCCAATCTACCAAATCTTGCACTGTTGCATCGCGCAGCCACAACTGAGACTCCCGCAAAGCAATCGCCACAGGCGGGCGAGTTTCAGACAGGAAAATCTCATAAAACTTGATCATCAAAATCGCCGTAGATACGTCATTGACAGCCCACAAAGTGCTAATTACACTCGTGGCCCCGGCATAGAAAAAACCGCTAGGCAATCCGATATACTCATCAGTGTTATCTCTAATATCCGTTAACCCAGTTTCGCAGGCGGAAAGCGTCACTAAGCTGCACTTATTCAGCCGCAAATCAAAGATTTCTTCCAGCGTCAGACATTCCGCGATGTCGAAGGTTTCGCCTCGGCGGGAACGAATATAACTTTTGTTCTCGGAGTCAACGTTATCGGTGGTAATTTTTGCCCCAGCTAAGATTAAAGCAGATTTCCGGGGATCGAGAAAGTCGAAAAATCCGTGACAGGAAAAGTGGGCGATGTCGGCATTCTGCAATGCTTCAAGCTGTTGCTGCAATCCTGTCTTACTTGCCTTCTCCCGAATCAAAACTTCGGCTGGATTAAAGGATTTGGCAATTGCTTCAACTTCGATATCGGTGAAGTCTAAATCTTCTGTCGGGTTTTGAAGGGCAAACAATCTTGTGGGTGATGACTCTTCCCCAGTCGGATTTACCCGCTGAGATAATTGTAATAGCTGACAACTGGGAGTATATCTCACGCCACCTGGGAA
This sequence comes from Microcoleus sp. Pol12B5, assembly GCF_036701335.1. Taxonomy (NCBI): domain Bacteria; kingdom Bacillati; phylum Cyanobacteriota; class Cyanophyceae; order Oscillatoriales; family Microcoleaceae; genus Microcoleus; species Microcoleus sp. Pol12B5. The sequence goes on from NZ_JAUBQQ010000057.1 coordinate 20,792, forward strand.
AAGTTCGAGGAGACTTCCAGTTTCTTCTACATTCTGCCTTAGCCTTCGGCTGGTTAATGCGTGAAGCGGTAACAAGTGCAAATATCGGAAGGGAACTAATATCAATCGCTGGCAGTTTTCCGGGAGGCGAGAAATTATTTCATCTATATGTAAGATTTCAGCTAATTTTTCCAGGCGGGTTTCTAGCTGATTTTTCCAGTTTTCAGGTTGATTGATGTATTTATCGATATACTCCCCCACAAATTCCTGTAATGCGGGTAACTCTCCATCGGAAGATTGCCATACTTCGGCTTGGGTAGAGTCGCGGGTAATAATAAAAACTTTAAAGTTGTTAACGGTAATGTACCATTCCAAAATTGCCTCAGTTTCTCCTAACAGACTGCGAATTTCCTGAAAACTAATCCACTGTAAATTTTTAGGGAGGCTGCGGGCATTGTGAAACAATTCTACTAGGTTTCTGGTTTTGCTGCGTTCGATGTATTCTAGGGCAGCGGTTTTATTTTCCATGTCTAGGCAAACTTCTACCATATCCTGATAAAGTTTATTCCATTCTTCAGCTAATTTCTGTCTGTCTGCTTCACCGCCGATAATGATTTCACTCCGCATTAATTCGACTGTCTCAATGGCAGCGTTAAATGTATTGTAAGCTTCTGGGAGTTGGGAATTATCCCGGTAGGCAAGTCCAAGACAATATAAGGTTGTAGCATGATTTATCGGAAATGCCTCGCGGGTGCGAACTGACAAAGCTGCCTGAGAAGCTAAGATCACCCTTTCTAAATTATCCGCTTTTTCCCCTCTGATTCTGTAAAGGTAAGCAGCCGCTAAATTATGTTGACTCCTTGCCCAATCTTCAGGAAATCCCTCGCGAGTGTAAAAGGACAATGATGCCTCAGAAGCGGAAATCGCCTTCTCGATATTATCCGCTTTTTCTCCTCTAATTCTGTTGCTGTAGATATTCGCTAAATTACTTTGACTTCTTGCCCATTCAAAGGGAAATGCCTCGCGGGTGTAAACTTCTAAAGCTTGCCGATAAGCAGCGATTGCCTTTTCGATATTATCCGCTTTTTCTCCTCTAATTCTGTAAAGGTAAGCAGTCGCCAAATTATTTTTAGTTTCTGCCCATTCAAAAGGAAATGCCTCACGGGTACGAACTGACAAAGCTGCTTTATAGGCGGCAATTGCTATTTCTAGATTATCTACTTTTTCGCCTCTGATTCTGTAGAGGTAGGTATTCGCCAAATTATTTTGATTCCTGGCCCATTCTTGAGGATTGGTGTAAACGCACAATGATTCCTTAGAAGCGAAAATCGCCATTTCTAGATTATCCGCTTTTTCGCCTCTGATTCTATCGCGATAGGCAATCGCTAAATTATTTTGAGTCCGTGCCCATTCTTGAGGAAATGCCTCGCGGGTGCGAACTGACAAAGCTGCTTGATAGGCGGAAATCGCTATTTCTAGATTATCCGCTTTTTCGCCTCTGATTCTGTCGCGGTAGGCAATCGCTAAATTATTTTGACTCCTTGCCCAATATTCAGGATATTCTTGACGGGTAAAAACAGTCAGGGCAAGTTCATAACCTGCAATGGCAATTTCCACATTACTTGCCCTGCTTCCTAAAGGAAATTGCGAAATTACATTGCTAAACTCGCCAATGTCTTCTATTATAAAAATGCGTAGTTGGGTATCTAAGTTGGGCAAGATTTCTTTCCACCAAATTCGCAAAAACGCCGCAAAATCATCATTAATCAAGTTGATATTATCCCGCAATAGGGTATAAATTACATTACGATAGCCACCGCCTCTCGTTACCTGCAATACTTGCTTCAAAAATTCTAACTGAAAATTAGCAGAGAGCAATTGCAACCATTCAGCGAGTTGAATCGCCAAATTAGTTAAAAAATCTGCTGCATTCTGATTGCCTTCCTCGCGTTGGTTTTCTGCCACTAATTGCATTACCTGCACCAACCCCGCATCAACTAACTCGGAGTTTGCCTGCAAAATTTGGTTTTCTTCCCCGCTGGGGCAATTCAGTAGCGATTGAATCAGATTGAGATAAGCTTGGTGGCGTAATTCGTCCATATCGGGTGGCGGGGGATTGGGCAGGGGAATTATTATTTGGCGATTCTATCATATAGAGAACCCGCGTAGTTTGTTAGTGCGATTTCTCAGTTTTGTTTGTGAGGCTACTTAACCTTGTCAAAAGTGCCATTTCTCACAAAAACTCAACACGCCCAACCATTTCTTCTGGCGTGTACACTTCATAAATCAAAACCAGAGCTTCAATGATTTGTCCGATCGAACGAGTCCCCTGCTTACAATAAGCAATACCTGGATGCTCGCTGCTAAGACTGGCAATGGTTAAAAAATCATCATCGTGAGTCATAATTACCCGCTTTTGTTCGCAGATAAATGCTAACTGCAATTCATCACTCTGAGCAAGTAACCCCGCCTCAATAGTTATTGTAACATCAATTAATCGTCGGCGCAACTCTCGTGCCACAGCCGATTTAACATTCTCATCTAAATGAAAGCGGATGCGTTCACTCACCTCTAATTTCCCTCAGCTTTTTCTGCAAAGGAGAGGGTGGACTCTGACGCTTCAACTTTTCGACAAAAGCATCTGATTCAGCAGTGCGGCGGTCAATTTCTTCTCGATTATCGTAATAGTAAGTCATGGCGGCATGAACCGATGCAGGTGACAAATTATAGTCCCTAGCGATTGCTTCTATAGACTCTCCCATCTTCAGATATATCTCTGCAATTTGTGCTACAGAAATTCGATGACCCGCAATGCGTGGTTTCCCACCAAGCACTCCAGGTGTAATTTCAATATGCTTTGTGATGACTGATTGCTTAGACATAAAGCGTGAAAGGCTCCTAATTGCTAATGTTTAGAGCTATTTAAGCTTAGCATAAACAGACGAAGGGCGATCGCGCTTCATCCATCTGCATTCACCCATGATAGGATTAAGTAAAAGCATTGCAAACTAATTCCCATAAATGACAGACGAAACTCGACGAGAAATAGCTAGACGACTAGCTAGAGAGCTAGAATTAAGAACAGTCATCCCAGCTATAATACCGGGGCAAGGATTTCAAACCTTTGGTGAATTTAAAAGAACGATGGGGGTGGCAGGAGCGGGGTTAGCGTGGCATCATATAGTTGGACAAACAACATCAAATTTACAGAGATTCGGGGCAGAAGCAATACACAATACAGGCAATCTCGTCAGACTCGAACACGGTACGGGGTCAATCCATCAGGAAATTACCAATTTCTATTATTCCGTCCAACCTGAACTAACAGGTACGGATACTCTAACCGTGAGAGGATGGCTTAGCAGCCAATCTTTTGCAGAACAACAAGACTTTGGTATTAGAGTTATTATAGCTTTTCGAGGTACTGTTTAATGCTGACTCTAGATATTCAATCAATTCTTAATTCTATTCCCCACGAAATTCGCTGGCAAGACATCGTACAGTTTGAAAAGCTAGACGATCGCGTTACCATTGCTAATGACCTTTGTGCCAATATTATTGGTGTAAATGAAGGTACTATCGAATGGTGCCCCAACGAAAACCCACCCAGTCAATTAGAAACGCTGGTTTGGTGGTGGGTTGTGCGTCCAGATTTAGGAGCGGCGATCGCCCTTGAAGCTCCTCAAAAGCTCAAAAACATTATCAGTCAGTACATTTTGCAAAATTGACAAAAATTTAGGATGAAACAACATAGCAAACACAGACGAAGGGCGATCGCCCTTTATCCATTTCAACCGCCGATCGCTCCAAATAACAATTAACTAAACCCCAGCCGCAGTAAAAGCCGCCCAATAATAAGGATTGGCAAAAGGATGGGGTTTGCGGTTGCGAATTTGCTGCAAAGAAGCCTCCGCAATCAGGCGAGAACTTTGAGAAAGCCGATCGAACATTTGCGAAATTTGAGGTTGAAAATCCGCCAGCAACACCTCCAATTCCTCGCTAGTCAAATCCCGCAGCCACCTTTGAGCGTCCCCCAGCGCGATCGCCACATCTCCCACCTGCAAACGAGAAAACCGTCCCAGATTTTCATAAAACTTGCTCGTCAGCAGCAGCGTAGAAACATCATTCACCTTCCAAAGACTGCTAACCACACTAGACGTGCCAGCATACAACAAACCCGCCGACAAACCCACAAAATCTCCTCCAGCACCGCTAACTCCGCCGGCGGCAATTTCGCAACCCGATAAAGTAACTAAAAAATATTGTCTAAAATCTAGATTAAAAATTTCCTCCAAACTCAGAGAATCATTCCTCAAAAACACTGCGGATTTCAGTGGCCAAGCCAAATTAAGCAAACTCAAACAAGCAAAGTGAGCGCATTTTTTCTGCTGCAACTGCCCTATTTCCTGGGGTGAGTTTCCATTATTAGCAGACATTTCTTGGGAAAAAGCCTCTTTAATTGCCGGCTTATGGCGCACAACTTCTGTACTGGCAAAATACTGGGAAATAGTGCCGATTTCAATGTTGCTGTAGAACGCATCTCTGGTGAAAGTTGGAATTGCCAAAAGCTGCTGCAAACCGGGTCTGTACCGACCAATAGCCGCTCCGTGTGCACTTTGTCTCAACAGCAATAGCTGACAGCTAGGAGCATAGCGAATTCCTCCGGCAAATCGATCGATCAAATAAGCAGCAGGCGCTGCAACGTCGCCAAAAGACGAACTTTGAGAAAAATCCGAAAGGCTGTAGGTTTCCACATCAAAACCGCTGCGCTCGCTCCACCCAGACCTAAAAATTCCCCCACCATCCTCAAACCCGTCTCTCCCCGCCAAAGGCAAAGCGTGGAGTGGCAAAGCGTGCAAAAATCGGTGTGGCACAAAAATCAGCCGATCGCAATTATCGGGAATCAGCGCCACCACTCGATCGATTTCCAGCATCGTAGCCAAGCGTTTGAGGCGAGTCTGGAGATGATTGATCCAGCGACCTTTTTGTTCAGAATAAGCGGTGAGGTACTCCTGGGCCCAACTTTCGGCAGCCAAAGCATTTTCCGACGAACACAGGTGAACGGCGGGATATTGTGCACTCTTTACCACCACAAAAGCAACCAGCAACTCCCCCAAACTCGCCCACACCACAGCAGCGCAATTGTCATCAGGCAACAATTGGCGAATTTGCTCAAAAGCGATCGGTTCAACTTTGTGAGCGAGGCTGAAGAAAGGGTCGTTTGCCTGCACCTCCCGCGCAATCAACCTATCAAACTGCTTCCACAATTGATTTAAGTGCATGAAGTCCGAGTTCGGCAGTAGAGAACCGCTGCTCAAACCTTGGCTATCGCCCTCAGAAATCAAGGTCGTGTTTGGCTCAGGTTCTCCCTGTTCTTGCTGCCGCTGTTCCCCCGCTATTTCCAGTTGCAGGGACTCCAACTCGCTTCGCACCGCTGCAGGAATTTCGGCTTTCGGAGTCAAGTAACATTTAACCAGCAGTTGTACCAAATTCCGATTTTTGTGGCGTTCGGCGTATTCCAGAGCCTTAGCGTAATATTCAGGTTGGCTGGCGCCGAGTTCGAGGCAAACTTGCACCAGGCATTTATAGAGTCCAGCCCAAGTGCGGGTTAATTTGACTTTTGCGGTACTCGTCCGTGAAGCGTAGCTATCCCGTAGGGAATCGCCAAAATCGACTGTATCAACCCCAACTTCGCAACGCAAGAATTCCACAGTATCGACAGCAGCAGTAAAAACCCCGTAGGCGCGAAGCAAGTCGCCTCGAATTCGGTAAGCTTGACCCAAATAAAATAAAATTTCAGCCCAGCGGTGGGGATAGGTTTCGCGAGTGTAGACTTGACAGGCGCTTTGATAGCAGCCGATCGCGCTTTCCATGTGGGACAAGTTTTCCGCCTCGGTCAGTTGCGAATAAGCCCTGCCGAGATAAATTTGCAGCATTGCCCAGCGGTTGGGATAGGCTTGCCTGGTGTAGACTTCGCCCGCATTTTGATAGCAGGCGATCGCGCTTTTGAGGTTGCGGTTTTTTTCCCCTTTCACGTGTTCGCAGAAAGCGCGGCCGAGGTAGGCACACAGCATTGCCCAGCGTTCGGGAGATTTTTGGCGGTTGCAAAACAGCAAAGCATTTTGATAGCAGGCGATCGCCATTTCCATATTTTCGGCTTTTTCCCCTTTCACCCGCCGACTGTAGATCCTACCGAGGTAAGTTTGGATCGAAGCCCAGGCTTCGGGAAATTTGATGCGGGTGTAGACTTGTAAAGCATTTTGATAGCAGACGATCGCCATTTCCAAATTTTCCACCGGATCGCCTTTGATGCGATCGACAAACACCCGGCCCAAATTCCTTTGAGTCGTCGCCCACTGCTGCGGAAAAGCTTCCCGAGTCCGCACCTGCAAAGCTCTCTGATAGCACGTAACCGCGTATTCCAGATTTTCGGCTCGGTTGCCCCCCAGCAACTCGCAGTAAGCATTTGCCAAATTATTTTGAGTTGTGGCCCAACGCCGGGGAAACACCTTGCGGTTGTAGACTTGCAAAGCATTTTGGTAGCAAGCGACTGCCAGTTCCAGATTTTGGGCTCGGTTGCCCCGTAGTCGGCGGCTGTAAGCACGGCCGAGATTGTTTTGAGTGCTCGCCCACTCTTCCCCGAAAGCCTCGCGGCTGCGAACTTGCAGCGCGTTTTGATAGCAGGCGATCGCCTGTTCTAGATTGTCTGCCGGATCTCCCCTGAGACGCTCGCTGTAAGCGTTGCCCAGATTATTTTGCAACGTCGCCCACTGTTCCGGGTACTGTTCGGGCGTGCGTACTTGTAGGGCATTTTCAAAGCAAGCGATCGCCTGTTCGATATTTTGAGCCTTATCACCTTTGGGGCGATCGCTATAAGCGTTGCCCAGATTGTTTTGCATCACCGCCCATTCTTGGGGAAAGTCTTTGCGGGTAAACACCTTAGCAACTGTTTCGTAACCGGCAATTTCGATTTCCAAGTTATGAGCCTTGCTGCCGAGGGGAAACCGCCCAATCTTGTTGCTCAGATTGCCGATTAACGCTGCAATACGCCTAGTCTCCGATTCTTTGGCAGCAGGGAGCACCAAAGTGGCCCAGTGGCGCAGCAGTTGTGCGAAATTCTGGTCGAGTTTGTCTAAATGGTTTCTCAGCAGCGAGTACAGGTGCTGCGAATCAGCGCCGCGTGCCACTGCCTGCAAGACTTCTGCTAAAAAAGCCAGATATGCTGCCCCGGTTGCGGGCAATTTATAATTCCCTTTTGCAGATTCTAAGGGTGCGATCGCCCTTTGGAAAAATTTTGCAGCTTTCAGCAAACTTTCTCGCGTCAGTGCCGGTTCTTCCAAATAAAGCGTTTGCACGAACCCAAAGTCGATCGACTTTGGGTTCGTCCTCAAAATCAAATCTATTCCTGAGTCCCCAGGATTTTCCAGCAGCGCTTGGAGCATATTAACATCAGTTTTGCGACGCTGTTCGTCCATCGTGCATTCCGCCAAACTATTAACCATAGGAGCGCTGATTCTGTGCAACCAAGTGAACTACCCACCCCTAAATCGTAGTACCGAATATAGTAGGGGCTTCTGTACTCATAGGCGAGTGCCTTAGCTGAGACTTTCGTCCAACCTTTGGTCTTACCTCGCATCCTAAAGCAGAAACGGTTGAACTTTCCGCCTTTAGTGTTTTGATAGCTTCTGCTTTCATCTTTATCGGTGCATTCCCCTCCCGATCGCGATCGCTAGCACAGTGAGGACAAGTCCCTTCCCTCATATCTAATGGCATCTCGGTCATTTGATCGAAACAATTAGAACAAAGTTTGGAAGTGGAAACCCCTCTATCAATCTCGACTAAGTTCCCGCAATCAATGCCCGCAATCTTACCTTCTTTTGTTGTCTGGTTCTCAGCTTGGATTTCAGTCAGTATAGATGCAAGATATTTCCCTGAATATTTTTTACTAATAATTGAATTATGAATTTCACCCTCACTTAATCTATATCTATTTATTTGGGGCTTAGTTATTTCGATATACCGGAAAATTCTAGTAACCGCTACCAATTTGACGTTTTTAGGATACTGAAATGACTGTTTTTTATCTTGAGGTGGGAACTTATAAAAACCCGCCAATCTATCAAAAAAATTTTTGTAGGCAGTGGTTAAATTGAGCGTAGTAAATTGCAAAAATTGGCTGTATAACTCACCTAACCATCCACTTTTATCTAATTTTTTGAGAGTCAGTAAAAGTGTGTTTAACCCGAAGCAGCCAAGTCCTTTACCAGTTTTTTTATAAACTTCAATTGATTTATTTAGACCATAATTAGACCACCAACGCGCACACCCAAAAGTTGAAGCTACTTGTATTTGTTGATTTTGGGTAGGATACAAACTAACTTGGATAGCCTGGTGTAGCAATCAACATCACCTCCTTGGTTCTTCTATTCTCTCACAATATACAGTATACAGTTGATGATCAAAGCATTACGAAAAAATTTTTTTTGTGACGAGGATTACATCTTTTCTCTCTTGAAAGCGATAAGCAAAATTACTTGAGGATGCAATCGTCATCACCCGCCCTTCCCACTATAACGGTACTCGGTTTAGTGGGAAGGGCCCGAAATAGTTAAACCAGGATTCACCAGTCCCAACAGACACTCACATAGCGAAACTAGCACCTACGATCGCTAATAGTATGATTTTGCGCGTGCCTCTTGAGTAAAATCGCGGTTAAAGGCACCGTCACCATGTGGGGGCGGGTTTCACAGGCCTTTCTAAAATTGAAAAACCCGCCCCCACAGACTTGCAGCGGGGCGGGTTTACTTTTACCCCGATCAGACTTACGCTAAGAAACCTGGTTTCTGGGAAAATATTGGGTTTAGTAACGAGAAATCTTGAAAGAAACCCGGTTTCTGAGGAAGAGTGTGTCCTGGACTAAGTGAGTTATCTAGGATATTGCGCGAGTTTCAGCGCTACAGCTAACAAAAAGCAACTCAGTAGATTTTACTGTACCGCTTGAGAACGCAAGGCTGACTCCACTGCCTGCAGAGCTCGATCGACTTCAGTGGCAGTGACAATCAGCGGCGGGACAAACCTCAGCACTTTCGGCCCTGCCGGAACCAACAAAACTCCTGCGGCGATCGCAGATTTGACGATATCAGCGGATGTAAGTTCGATGTCAGCTTGCAATTCCATCCCAACAATCAAACCCCAGCCGCGCACTTCGGCAATTAAATGCGGATATTCGGCCGCCAACTTGTTGAGCCCTGCTTTCAACTGTTCCCCGCGCTGCTGCACATTTTCTAGAAGGTTTTCCCGTTCTAAAGTTTGGCACACACACAAAGCTACAGCGCAAGCAAAAGGATTGCCGCCGAATGTGCTGGCGTGACTTCCCGGTTCAAATACATCGCAGGAAGATTTGCACAGCATAGCGCCGATCGGAATACCGCCGCCCAACCCTTTCGCGGATGTAAAGATATCAGGTTCAATGCCGAGGTTTTCGTAGCCCCAGTATTTGCCGCTGCGTCCCATCCCGACTTGCACTTCGTCGAGAATCAGCAAAATGCCTTTTTCGTCGCAAATTTCCCGAATGCGCTGGAAGTAGGCGATATCTCCGGGGCGAACTCCGCCTTCACCTTGCAGCGCTTCCAGCATAATTGCAGCTACTTGGCGTTCGTCTTTGTCGAGTTGCTCGATCGCACTTTCGATCGCACTAATATCGTTGTAGGGCACGTAGTGAAATCCGGGAACCAAAGGGCTAAAACCCTTCTGGTATTTAGGCTGTCCCGTGGCCGTAATTGTCGCCAAAGTCCGCCCGTGGAAACTCGCAACAGCGGTAATGATTGTCGGATTCGAGATATTTAATTTTTCGTGGGCGTACTTGCGGGCGAGTTTAATTGCCGCTTCATTAGCTTCCGCGCCAGAGTTGCAAAAGAAGGCTCTGTCCGCGCAAGAATGGTCTACAAGCCACTTCGCCAACTCGCCTTGTACGGGGATGTAATAAAGATTAGAAACGTGGTGCAGGGTCTGAATTTGCTGAGTTACCGCTGCAATCATTGCCGGGTGCGCGTGTCCCAGAGTGCAGGTAGCAATACCAGCCACAAAATCGAGATATTCGCGGCCCTCGGTATCCCAAACGCGGCAGCCGAGGCCCCGTTCTAGGGCGATCGCAAAACGCCCGTAAGTTGTCATTACATAGCTGTCGAAGCTCTCAGAACTGAAGGGACTGGCTTCGGCTTGCACGCTTGGTTCTTTTAGTAAGGTTTCTGGACTCACGAATCGCTCCTTAACACATAATATTCAGACCTCGATTGTACGGTAAAAATCCAGGTTAGCGGTGCAGGCTGTTAGTTTTGTCATAAAATCATAACAGTAACCTCAATTAATCCCTCACAAATCTACTGATGAGTTATTACATTTCTCCTAACTTTCTCGATAAAGTTGCGGTGCACGTCACTAAAAACTTTTTAAATTTACCAGGGGTAAGAGTTCCCCTAATTTTGGGAATTCACGGCCGCAAAGGAGAAGGCAAAACTTTTCAAACCGAACTGGTTTTTCGGCGAATGGGCTTTGAACCTGTGATGATATCTGGTGGGGAATTAGAAAGCCCGGATGCAGGAGATCCGGCGCGTTTAATTCGCTTGCGCTACCGGGAAGCTGCGGAGCAAATTAGGGTGCGGGGCGAGATGTGCGCCATCTTTATTAACGATTTGGATGCTGGTGCTGGCAGGTTCGATTCGACTACTCAATATACTGTCAATACTCAGATGGTCAATGCGACTCTGATGAATATTGCGGATAATCCAACTAATGTGCAGTTACCGGGAAGTTATGACAGTACGCCACTGCACCGAGTGCCGATTATTGTCACCGGAAATGATTTTTCTACGCTGTACGCGCCGCTGATTCGCGACGGGCGGATGGAAAAGTTTTATTGGGAACCGAGCCGGGATGATAAAATTGGCATTGTTGGGGGAATTTTTGAGTCGGACAAATTGTCAAAAACCGATATTGTGGCGTTAGTTGATAATTTTGCCGATCAGGCGATCGACTTTTTTAGCGCTTTGCGATCGCGCATTTATGACGAACAAATCCGCGAATTCATTCACAAAGTAGGAATCGAACGAGTTTCCAAGCGTTTGGTAAACACTTTGGAAGCAGCGCCAGATTTCCATAACCCGAATTTCAGCCTCGCTCATTTAATAGAAATGGGCAGTTTGATGGTGGGTCAACAAAAGCGGATTAAGGAAATGCGCTTAGTAGATGAATACAACCAATCGCGCCTGTTCAACGTTCAAGGAACCCCCAATGTCCCTGCTGCTGCGCCCACGCAAAGTGAATTAAACGACCCGTCATCCAAATATTATAAGGCTTACGTTGAGCCAAGTTCTGAAGCGGGTAACGGTCATGCGGCGCGGCTGAGTTCCGAGGTATTGGAACAAGTAAAGCAGTTGTTAGCAAGAGGCTGCAAAATTGGCATGGAATATGCAGATAATCGCCGATTTAAGACTGGTTCTTGGCAAAGTTGCGCGACGATTAAAACTGCACAGGAAAAAGATGTGGTTGCATCTTTAGAAACTTGTTTGGCGGAACACGGCGGCGAATACGTGCGGCTGATTGGTATCGATCCAAAAGTCAAGCGGCGGGTAGTTGAAACAATTATTCAGCGGCCAGAAAAGTAGGACAAGCGTTTACAGATTTAAATTCTTGCATATTTGGGGCGGGCTAGAAGCCCACCCCACAAGATTATGATTTTTTTACATAAAATAGACCTATTATGGTCGTTCACTTTAATCTCTTGAAATTATCTGCGTTCATCTGTGTTTATCTGCTTAAAATCTGCGGTTGACCTATCAATTAAAGATTTATCCAATCACTCTATTATGTAAAAAATTATCAAAAGTTGCCCGATCGCACATAGCACCTTGAGCACCCACTTTAGTTGTGCACAGAGCGCCCGCTGCTGCGCCCCACCGCACCGCCTCTGACAAGGACAGACCGGCATCTAATGCAGAGGCAAAACCGCCGTTAAAAGCATCGCCAGCAGCCACAGTGTCGATCGCCTCTACAGCAAAAGCCGGTACAAAAAAGGTTTCATCCGCCGTAACAGCAACAGCGCCCCGATCGCCCAATTTGACAATAACATTCTTGACGCCACGCTCCTGCAAGTATTTGGCAGCTACAATCGCTGTTTCCGTGTCATTCACCCGAAAACCGACTAACTGGCTGGCTTCCACTTCATTCGGCGTGATAATGTCAATTAGCGGATAAAGTTCGATCGGCAAATCCGCCCTAGCCGGTGCTGGATCGAGAATAACTCGCACCCCCGCTTGACGAGCAGCTTTCGCAGCTTTTTGGACAATTTTCAGGGGAATTTCTAACTGTAACAGCAAAGATGTAGCTCCTGTTAAAAGTTTTTTGAGACGTTGTATCTCTGCTTCACCGACATTGTTATTCGCGCCCGGAATCACAATAATATTATTTTGACCTGTCTCGTCTACCGCGATAATTGCCACTCCTGAATGAGTATTTTGGTCTATTAATACATTGTCTGTACTTAAACCATAAGATTGTAAATTTGTCAATAATTCTTCAGCAAATTTATCGTTGCCGACGCGGCCGATGATGTTGGTAGAAGTGCCGAGACGGGCAGCGGCGACGGCTTGATTTGCTCCTTTGCCGCCGCCTGCTGTGAAAAAATTGCTACCGATGATAGTTTCCCCTGGCTGCGGCAACCGGGGAGTTTTTGCTGCTAGGTCGATGTTGATACTGCCGAATACGATGATGCTCATAAATTATTCAATTTGGTAATTGGTAAGCTGTAGCGCATTTAATTTGTAAGCTAGTTTTTACTTAAACTCTTGTGGGGCGGGCAAGATAGCCCGGGGCGATCAAGTTTCAATTTAAATGCCAAATAACTTAATTTGTAATTGGTAATTCTTCCATTCTCCCATTCATTCTCCCACTTTCCCTCTCTCCCCCTCTCCCTCTCTTCCTTAAGACGTGCTAGAACAGTTATGGTCTTCATCGGTCAATTCAATGGCTGCAATTACTCTCGATCGCAATCCCTGTGTCCTGCTAGTTGAAACCGACGAAGTTCTCGCCGGACACTTGAGTCTAGACTTAAAATCCTCCGGCTACGAACCGGTAGTGGCTTCTAATACCGCCACAGGCCAACATTTAGCTCATGAATTGCAGCCAGCTTTGATTGTAATCGATCGCATACTTGGCGCTGAGTCGGGGCTGTCACTGTGTTCTCACCTCAGAAGTATTGGCAATCGGGTGCCAGTGCTGCTACTGGTCGGTCGTGATACAGTTGACGATCGCGTAGCTTGTCTGGAAGCTGGGGCGGATGATTATTTTCTTAAACCTTACCGCACTGAGGAGTTTTTGCAGTTGGTGCGCTTGTATTTGCAGCCGGATAACACCAGCAACGAACAATTGAGGTTTGGCGATTTAGTTTTGGATTTGGCCTCTAGGCGGGCCTTACGCAATGGACGGGCGATCGACCTGACGATGAAGGAATTTGAGCTGCTAAAGTATTTGATGGAACATCCCCGCGAGGTTTTGACTCGGGAACAAATTCTCGAAAATGTTTGGGGTTACGACTTTTTGGGCGAGTCGAATGTGATTGAGGTTTACATCCGCTATCTGCGGCTCAAAATTGAAGATGAGGGCGAAAAGCGCTTGATTCAGACGGTGCGCGGTGTTGGCTATGTGATGCGGGAAGCTTGAAGAAGTCATTAGTCATGAGTCATTAGTCATGAGTCATTAGTCATTAGTCAGTTGTCATCGCTCAACGCAGTCAACAGTCAACAGTTAACAGTCAACAGTCAACAGTCAACAGTCAACAGTCAACAGTCAACAGTCAACAATTCCCAATCTAAAATCTAAAATCTAAAATCATTATGAGTTATTTAACTAATTTGCTCGGTATTGGAGTAAGTATATTTTTGCTGGGATGTTCGCCGACTTTACCTGTCGCAAATGCTGGTGCTACTGGTATTTTGGCGGATCAGTCTCCGACGGCGACAACATCGGGTCAAGTGCTGCCTGTTTCTGCTAGAGCTCGGATAGGCGATCGCCCAATCGAACTCGAAGTGGCGAAAACAGTGGAACAGCAGGCTATGGGTTTAATGTACAGAACTTCTTTGCCGGATGACAGAGGAATGCTGTTTGAGTTTAAACCGGCGCGAGGGGTCAATTTTTGGATGAAAAATTGCAAGATTTCTCTGGATATGATTTTTCTGCGAGATGGGGTGGTAGAGGCGATCGAAGTTTCTGCACCTCCTTGTACTGCAGAGCCTTGTCCTACCTACGGGCCCAATACTGCTGTCGATCGAGTTATTGAACTCCGGGGCGGGCGGGCTGCTGAACTCGGTGTCAAAGTCGGCGATCGTATTGAAATCGAGTTTTTCCAGTAAAACTTCGGACTGTTTTAGTAAAACCTGCACACAGACAAAATCCCCCGGTTTCCATTGCCCAGAGCTCCCCCTGCCTTCGGAATACCGGAGAAAATTTAGAAACTTTACAAAAATTGATAAAATCTATTAGAATATTAATGTAACATTCAGTACAAACACCGAAAGATTTGCTACGATGTCGATCTCAGTCAGTCAGGACTTGAGCTTGTTTCCGGAAGCTGTAGATTGTTGGTCGCAGGTATGAGACGAGTCAGCGACTCGTTACCAATCCTGAGAGACGATACTCAGCCTCAAGGTGTAGCAACACGAAAAGAAATTCTCTGGAAGTTCTGGCGATTGAGCTAAATCTACTAAACCTATCTAAAGTAATATGCTACGAGCCAAGTTAATTGGCTGTAATTGGCAAACTTAACTTCTGGTAGCAGTTTCAGGTTTGATCGAAATATCTAACTAATTTTGCCGAAGTAGATTTGCGGATTCTGCATTTCGGCAGATGAAGTTAAACTCTGAACTTGGTTTAGTAGTTTTAGGTAGCAGAATTTATTCTGATTCGCGCTGCAAAGATGCCGAGGTATTCAGTTTAGGTTCGATCGCGATTACCAGTCGATCGGGCAGACATCAGCAAAATTGCAAAACCTTTCACTTTTTGGGAAAGGTTAGCTTGTGCGCTCGCACTCAGCATTACGTTTGGCAGTTCAACCGCTAATAGCGTTTTAAAAGCTATCGACGGTAACAAGACAAATTTAAAACTGGCTTATTACTCATCAAAAACATCAGGTTCACATCAGAAAATGGTGTCCTATACTTAGAGGTGAAATCACATGGCACCCGCTACATACACTCGATTAATTCGATTTTTACAAGAAGATTTGGCAATTTCGCCCGCCTCAATTGCTGTCGCCGAACGTGTCGGCGATAACAAACAGCGGCAGCGTGATAAAGACCCGAATTCCTTGCCGATGGTTCTTTGGCAGTATGGTTTAGTCACTCTCGACCAGTTGGATAAAATCTTTGATTGGTTATCCGAAGCATATTAAAAGGATTTTAGATTTTAGATATAAATAATCCAAAATCCAAAATCCTTTAACAACTGAGATTAGGATTCAGCCAAGAATTTGGCAGCAGCGGCAACGCCGGCACCAGGAGTGTAGCCTTCATGACCCAATTCTCGCAACACGACTTCTAAAGAGGAAATTGCTGCTAGAATATCGCGATCGCACACAAAGCCCAAATGACCGATGCGGAAGATTTTACCTTTCAAATGGTCTTGTCCGTCGGCGAGAGCAATGTCAAATCTCTTTCTCATCAAAGTCCGCACTTTTTGAGCATCTACGGATGCTGGCGGCATAACCGAAGTAATCGCAGGGCTGGCGGCATCATCAGCCGCAAACAACGGCAAACCTAAAGCTTTTACAGCAGCGCGAGTAGTTGTCATTAAGCGTTTGTGTCGCGCGAAAACATTTTCCAACCCTTCTGTTTTCATCATCTGCAGCGATGCTTGCAGGGCAAAAAACATATTGACAGGAGGAGTAAAAGGAGTGGTATTTTTGGCAGCGTCTTTGCTATATTTGCCCAAATCCAAATAATAGCGGGGCAGTTTCGCAGTTTTGTAAGCTTCCCAAGCTTTGGGACTGACGGCCACAAAACCCAAACCTGGAGGAATCATGTAAGCTTTCTGAGAACCCGAAGCAATGACATCGATGCCCCAAGCATCCATCGGAATATTGACAGCGCCTAAGCTAGTGACAGCATCGACCATAATTAAAGCTTCACCGTGGGCCTTAACGTGGCGGTTGATGGTTTCGAGGTCGTTGAGGACGCCGGTGGAGGTTTCCGAGTGGGTGATGATGACAGCTTTGATTTGCTTCTCTGTATCAGCTTCGAGTTTTTCGCGGAAGTGTTCGGGGTCTAAAGGTTGGCCCCACTCGGCTTTAATAATTTCGGCGTTTAAACCGTAAGCTTCGGCGACTTCAGCCCAACGTTCACCAAATTTGCCGTTGCATCCGACTAAAACTCGATCGCCCGCACTCAAGAAATTAATTATCCCAGCTTCCATCGCCCCGGTACCGGAAACGGTTAAACTCAGCACGTCACTTTTAGTTTGGTGCAGCCACTTCAAATTTTCGGTACATTCTGCAAAAATCCCGTCAAATTCCTTGCTGCGGTGGCCCATCGGGTGTTTTGCCATCGCTAACAATGCCGCTTCAGGTACCGGCGTCGGGCCGGGAATCATCAGCATTAATTTGTTGTCCATGATATTGTCCTAAGTTTTTCTGTGGGAGTTATATAGAATAAATCAAATACGATACGTCACGTCGCTACTCTAAGTTTTTTAACTTTTAACTCCCTTGTGGTTAATTTCATTTAAAGACCAGCGATGTTCTACCGCTAAGTTCGATCGATCGCAGCTTTGTTCTAATTGCTTTTGAATGGCAAGGGCTTTACGCAGTGTAATAATAAGTTGGTGCACTTGTTGCTGCTGCGGCGATTGTGGACTGACAGCAAACATCGTTTTGCGTTCTAACAATTGAAGTAGCAATTCATAATGAATGTACGAAGGAAGGGGGATTGGCTCCATGAAAGCTAATATACCTCAGCGAACCGACACCCCATTGCAATTGCATGAGGCATCACAGGTGAACATTAGATGCCCGATTTTTTATTTGTTTTCTAACCGTACAATAACCCCTGCTTTGCCGATCGAATATTCGGGGCTGGGTGCGTTGCACACGCTAAATCTTGCGATCGACAGGCTTACAGAATAGATTTAATTGCTTTCTGGCAAAATATTTCTATGCAATATAGCTTTCAGTGCTATTTTTTTTTACAGTAGCGCTTGAGTCGATGCAGGCTAGAAATTCTCATTATTTACCTACTCAATCATTTTTTATCAGAATTAAGGGTGGTTTGTCAAGCGGTCTCGCCTTTCACAGGCTGGGACGGCGATCGGCAAGGGAGGCTAAAGCCACACCCGGATCGGGCTGCTTGACCAGAGATTCGCCGATGAGGACGGCTTGGGCACCGGCACTGGCAACTTGAGTTAAGTCGTCGGGAGTGTAAATTCCTGACTCGCTGACGATGAGGATGCCTTTTGCTTGGATTTCGGTTTGGCGGGAGGCTAATAGTTGAGTAGTAGTTTCTAGGCTGACGGAAAAGTCTGCTAGGTTGCGGTTGTTGATACCGATCAGGTTGACGCCTTCTAGCGTTAATACTCGATCGAGTTCTTCGAGAGTGTGAACTTCTATTAAAGCTGTCATGCCCAAAGTCTTGACAATTTTGACAAAATATTGTAAGTCTTTGTCAGATAGAATGGCGGCGATTAACAAAACAGCATCAGCGCCGTGAATCCGGGCGAGATAAATTTGGTAGGGATAGATAATAAACTCTTTGCAAAGTAAGGGTAAATCGACGGCGGCACGGATTTTAGCGAGGTTGTCAAAACTGCCTTGAAAGAACTTTTCATCGGTGAGTACAGAGATGCAGCTAGCGCCGTTTTGTTGGTAAGCTAGGGCGATCGCCACTGGATCGAAATCTTCGCGAATTACTCCTTTGCTGGGAGAAGCTTTTTTAACTTCGGCGATGATAGCGGGTGTGGTTTTGCCGTTTTTAAGGGCGGCAAGAAAGTCGCGAGTTGGCGGTGCGAAGGGGAGTTTCTTGTGAAGATCGGCTAATGGGGTGCGATCGCGCTTTTGGGCTACTTCGGCTTCTTTTTCCCAGACTATTTCTTCGAGGATGTGCTGGGGTTCGGCGTCGGGTACGGCGATTTGGTAGCTGAGGTAGAGTACGGAGACTGATGTGCTGGGGGGACGACGGCGGATTTGAAGCATGATAGGGGGATAAAGGGCGATCGTAACAAGTTTCTATTATATAAGGTCGATCGCTCTTTTCAATTTATGATAAGATGCGATTAACTAAGTATTCGGAGATTAACCGATGCAACTAGATGAATATTTTGAATTTCTTGACCCAGATGACATCCGCATCAAAGGACATCTTATCGGCATTGACGACGTAATTAAATATTAATTGGATGGATATTTCCCCAGACCAAATTTTGGAATAATTACCAAGTTTGAATTTAGAGAAAATTTACGCGACCCTAACCTATTATCTGCAAAATCGGAGGCAGATGGATGCTTATATGTTGCGGCTCGCGAAGTGGTGGGAAGAACGCTAAGCTGTTCGACATCTAAACTGCATTAACTAAGTTACCTTTGTTTTTAATCTTTCGATTCCATTTCATAATTAATT
>NZ_JAUBQQ010000136.1:0-3597 GCF_036701335.1 Microcoleus sp. Pol12B5
ACGGCGGCAAAGAAAACGACAGTCTCGATGGCGGTGAGGGCAACGACTTGCTGTTGGGCGGCAATGAAAACGATGTGCTGTTCGGCGACACCGATAACGATACGCTTTACGGCGGTAAGGGTAATGATATTCTCAGCGGCGGTGCTGGGGACGATTTCCTGTCCGGGGATGTTGGGGATGATACATTGACGGGAGGTTCGGGAAATGATGTGTTTTTCCTAAATCAAAGTTTGGGTAGCGACATTATTACCGATTTCCGCAAGGGAGAGGATTTAATTGGGTTGAATTCTGGTTTGAGTTTCAATCAACTCAGTATTACTTCCAGCAACAATCAAACTTTGATTACTGTGACGGACAGCAATCAATTGTTGGCGAAGCTTAACAATATTACCCCCGGTATTCTCACTGCTAGCGATTTCACTCAGGTAACAATCTAACTGCCTGGGGTAGGGTGCGCTATAAGCAGCCAGCCCGCTTAGAAGTGGTGAAGAAAGCTCCCAAACTCCTAAAATTTGGTGGATGACGTTAGCGCAGCCCGCCCCTAGGGGGGCTACGCCAACAAATAGGAGCGATCTGATTCTTTTCAACTGCGATCGGTAATAAATCTTGTTTATTGCCGATCGCCCACACCTAGAATGAGGCACATCCGTCTATTGCAATCCTGAGCTGGCTAGCCATAAGTAGCGCCCGAATAAAGCCAGCTTTCTCAACACTAAATTTCAGATTTTTGGGAACTTTTTTCCAGATAGTAAAAAAGTTAAATTAATCAAAACTTTAGGAAATCTTCCTGGTTTTATCTAATGTGAATGTATCAGGTACTAGCTAGAGCAATTCTCAGAGATTCCGAAGTCCAGAAAATCTTTTCTGGATTTTACCTGACCAAGGCTTCCCAATGGTTTGATGCACTACTTATCTGGCTAATAACGTGCATGGCAAATCTACATATAGAGGTTCCCCGTACCCGACTATTTACATTACATCCTCTGCTACATTTAATTGCCAAAAAAATCGCAATTTCCACCCAGCTTAAACTGATTATGGAGACAAATCTCGGATTTCAATTAGGGATAAAATTAAAGTTTTTCCCTAAATTTTAATCTCCCCGATGGATAACCGAGGTTTTTATTCTACCTTCTGCCTTTTGTATCTCTAGCCTTCTGCTTTCAAGGTGAATCTACCAGCAAATAGTAAACATTCTCATAGGGTATGCGAAATGAACTCAAGTTTTGCCAGTATTGATTCACAATCTGCGAGCCGCAATTCTCGTTCTAAATCTATTGTCTTCATTGATTCCGAGTTAGATGACTATCAAACTCTTACGGGTGGCGTGCTTCCCGGTGCAGAGATCATCATTTTAGATAAAAATGGTAACGGAGTCGAGCAAATTACTGCGAAACTGCAAACAATTTCTGCTGCGGGGGGAACTGTAGACCAAGTTCACATTTTTTCTCACGGCAATTCTGGCAGCTTGCAGCTAGGTTATACGACGTTGAATTCGGATAATTTATCGCAATATGAAAGCCAGTTGCAAGGGTGGCGAAATGCGCTGAGCGACAAAGCAGATATTGTCCTTTACGGTTGCGATGTTGCTGCGGGTTCGGGAAGTGATTTTGTCGATCGCCTGGGCGAGTTAACCGGGGCTGATATTGCGGCATCTAGCGATCGCACTGGTCTCGGAGGTAACTGGAATTTGGAGTTTGCCAAGGGTGATATTGAAGCACCGCTAGCCTTGACTCCAGAGGCAATGGCGGATTATCAAGGGACTTTAAAGACTATTACCGTTACCAACACTAATGATAGCGGGGCCGGTTCCTTGAGAGATGCGATCGCCTCTGCAGCAGCCGACGATACCATTGAATTTGCCTCCACTCTTGCGGGCCAAACAATTACCCTCACGAATGGTCAACTTGTCATCAACAAAAGCTTGACAATTGATGCAGTTAATGCAGCCAATTTAACCATCAGTGGCAATAATACTTCGCGGGTAATCCGTACAGAGAGTGCAACAAATGTTACTCTAAAAAACCTGATTATTGCCAACGGCAAAGTTTCTGGAACCGATCAGAATAATGAGGCAACTAGCGCCGGTGGTGGCATTCAAACAGGAGGTAGCAGCACTTTAACTTTAGAAAATAGCCAAGTCAATAATAATGTTGCTGGTTTTGGTGGCGGCATTTACACGGGTTTCCGCAGCACGACGACTGTAATTAACAGCAAGTTTAGTGGCAATGATGGTTCACTAGCAGATAATACCGAACGTGGTGGCGGCGCGATCGCTACTAAAAGCGGCGGTGTTCTGACTATCAAAGATAGCGAATTTACCAACAACAAAGGCAGCTACGGCGGTGCTGTTAATAACCTGTTGGGCAGCATGACGATCGAAAACTCTAAATTCACAGGCAACCGCACAGATAAAGGCGTTGGCGGAGCAGTTTACGTCGATGGCGCTAATGCTTCAGGACCCAATGCAACCCCCGGCCCTGTTGCGGGAAATATTGCTATCCGCAACAGCATTTTTGACGGCAATATCGGCTCAGGAGAAGGAGGCGCAGCCTTTTTGTTTGGTTATTTGCAAGATAAAGTGGTTTTGGAAAATAGCACTTTTATTAATAACCAAGCCGTAAAGAATTCATCAGGTACTGGAGGTTCTGGAGGCGGAGTCCGTCACGGTAATGCTGATTTGACAGTGACAAACTGCACATTCGCTAACAATAAAGCTGAAGACAACGGCGGCGGTTTGTGGTTGGGAGAAAATGGAAACGTCAGCATTGTCAACAGTACCTTTTCCGGCAACAGTGCTGCTAAGCAGGGCGGGGGAATGGTTGTTGGCAACAGAGATTCTTTTTCAACTAATATCGTCAATTCGAGTTTTGCTAAAAATACCGCTGGGGAATATTCTGGAGGTATTGCTACTTTTAACGATCCTGTGAAATCGCCAATTACTGTCAAGAATTCGATTTTTGATAGGAATACGGCAAGTAATCCTTTTAAAAATAGGCAGCACACTGGACGGGAGCTCATCGATGGGGGAAACAATCTTCAATTTCCCGCTAAACTGACTGTGGGAGATCCTAATGATAGTAATGTTACGGCAAGTATTACGATCGCAGACCCGAAACTCGGCCCTTTGGAAAATATTAACGGCGCTTTCGTGCTGCCGCTGCTAACAGGAAGTCCGGCAATTGATACCGGTACTGGTGCGGGCGCGCCTGCTGCGGATCAGCGCGGTGTGAGTCGCCCTCAAGATGGTGATAATAACGGAAGTGCGATCGTTGATATTGGCGCTTACGAATTTAACCCTACAGTCACGCCCACCCCAACTCCCACACCGACTCCGACGCCGACTCCCACTCCGACTCCCACACCCGAACCGACTCCGACTCCCACACCCGAACCAACTCCCACGCCCACACCCGAACCAACTCCCACGCCCACACCCGAACCAACACCAACTCCCACACCCGCGCCGGCCGTAGATGATTGCCTACTCGATAGCCTCAACCCTCCGCAACTAGATCCGGCCACCATCACCCCCAACCCCGTCCAACAAACTATCAACGGCGGCGACACTACCGACTTCATCATGGGCGGTGTCAT
>NZ_JAUBQQ010000137.1:0-3572 GCF_036701335.1 Microcoleus sp. Pol12B5
CGCCCGCCTTTCTCCCCAAATTCTTTACAACTCCTCTTAGGGTGGTGCGCCCCAGGCGCACCCCCTGAACGGTTACCAAAAAATAAGTCCCTCCCAGCCAGGGAGATGCACAAAATAGTTTGGGTTAGCGTCGGAGTTTTGACTCTTTTCTTTATGACTTTTCCCATCGCGATGTGGCGCGTTAGCCAAAAAGAAAAGTTTCGCGGTTTTCACGTCAAGTCTTTGACAATTGATGGACAAAATCCCGCTAATGCTATTGCTAATGCTGTCACTAATGGGCTGGCCCAACCAGCCATGGCCAGTAGCAGTGCGCTTCCGGCTGCTAATAATTCCTATTTAGCTCTTGACAGCCCAAAAAAGCTGCCTGACAAATCTCCAGAGGTTGTACCTTTCACTAATACGTCTACTGAAACGGCTATTACGAGTAGCCCTACAGATAAGACTGTCCAAGCTGTACCTGTATCAGCAGACCAACTGGAAGTTCAGGCGCTGGATGGAACAAATCAGACAGCAGAAATTACGGATAGCGTAAAATTAGATGAGCTAGCTCTGAAAGTCTACGATCGCATCGATCGAAGTTGGCAAACTAGCCCTACGTTCAATCAAAATCTAGTGTATCGAGTTACTACAAGTCAAGATGGGGCGATCGGCAATTTCGAGCCGCTCAATCAACCAGCCAAGGATTACACCCAAGAAACTCCTTTGCCACATCTGCTCAAATCTCCCGAAACTAGCAGCAACAATGCAGCGCCAGTCGCTAAATTTACTGTAGTGTTTGCTCCTACTGGCACCTTAGAAGTTAACCCCTAACTCACATACAACATCTATATCCGGTAAGGTGCGCCATCCACACCGTTAGGGTCGAGAGAAGATATTGCTATCTTCTCCCTCCCATTCGGAACCGTGCTTGCAATTTTCACTGCACACGGCTACTCGGGTGTACTCTTGTCATTTGAGGGTTTCCCCTTCTTCCGACTTGATTTAGGTATCTTTCCTTGAAAAACAAGGTCAAGGTTGTGTTTCCTGATTAATTTCAAGTCGGTTTTAGTTTTAACATCGTGACAATGCCGATGTAATAGTTGAAGATTTTTGTATTCGTCCTTGCCTCCCATGGCTCTAGGGACGATGTGATCAACTTCCATTACATCTTCATTTCTGAAAATAAATTCGCAATGGGAACATTTGCCCTTCTGCTTTTTTAAGAGCAGTGCCAATCGAATTGGCAACTCAGGGTTTTTCCCCATTCTTGAACTCCAATAAACCAGGTCGCCATCGTAGGGACTTTTATCTCCTTTAACTTTTACATAGTCGGTGCTGCTACACTCGAATTCACTATACTTTAGTAACCGAAGGGGGTTCGATCCCTCTTCTCTGGTTGAGAATACCCAGTTATTACCGCCAATGGTGTGCCAATACAGTTTATGTCCTGCCTTGGTGTTTCCACAACGGCGTTTTGCCCAAGGTCGAAGTTTCAGGTAGGTGAGTCCATCTCGTCTAGATAGTTCTCCAACGGTTTTAGCGTCAGAGTTTGTATAGAAAGAAGTCCATCCCCTTATTACAGGGTTTAAGTCTTTAATTAACGCCGATTGTGGCGATGACCTATGTTTTTTGATGATTCTTCCGATTTCCTCTTGATGAGCCTTACTTGACTTCTTATTTGGGGTGATGAGTGTGTTAAAACCTAATATTTCACCGTGCGTACCTAAACTACTCCGATGTTTTCCGACAGGGTATTGTTGGATGTGATGACCTAAAAAGTCAAATCCCGCTTTACCATCCTCACTTAATTCATTCTTGAAAGTGTGAGTTAGTCTCGTTTTTTCAGGTTTTAATTCTAAACCCATGCCAGCTAACCATTCCGAGATTATCTCTCGGCATCTTTGGACTAAGCTGTTGTACCTTTAAATAGGGTATAATAAAAAAGGAGTTTAGTCACTATATACAAGAATGCCAGCTAAAAACCATCTCAATCCCAACAAATAGAGAAACTACAAAAAGCCTTAAGAGAGAAAGAAAAGGCAAATGTCAGAGAAATAATTCTGATTTTGTTATTTCTAAATGACGGTAGAACTCAATCTAATATCGCTGATTTTTTGGGTTGCTCAGTCAACAAAGTATCTTATTAGTGTATAAAGGGAGACCCAGACAATCTAGAAAGTCTAATAGATGAGAGGATGAAGGGAAATCACAAAAAAGCCACAGATAAGTATATAGATATGTTATTAGAAACTATAGAAAAAGACCCTCAAGAATTAGGATATGATTTTGGACGATGGACAGCGCAGAGATTAGCAACATACTTAGAAGAATCCACAGGAATAAAATTAAGTGGAGGACAAGTTCGGAGGATATTAAAGCAAAAAAAGTATGTTTACATCTGGGCCAAGTATAGCCTGGAATCGAAGAGAAATCCCGAAAAAAGAACAGCGTTTAAAATAAAGATAGCCGAATATTTAAAAATAAAAAAAGAATCGCCAGAACGTTTACAGGTATGGTTTTGGGACGAGAGTGAATTTAGTTTAAGAGTCACCCGAAGAAAGAAGTGGTGTAAAAAAGGCAGCCGAAAAAAAGTCCGAGGAGATCGGAGAAAAGGCAGAGTTAATGTAATGGGAAGAGTGAGAAATTCCGATAAAAAGATGTGGGTAGAATTCCTCAAGAAAGGCAATTAATATAATTTTTATCAAGTGCTAAAACTGTTTCATGAAAAGCTAATTAATGAATGGGCGTCAGCAGGTAATCAAGCCTCAGAATTTGCGGAAAAAGGAGCCAAAATAGTGATTATCCTTAATAAGGCTAGTTTTCACAAGAAACAAGAGTACCTGAAAATAATTGAAACAGAAATGCCTAACCTTCATTTAGAATTCCTCCCCGAACACAGCCCCGACTATAACTTAATTGAATTAGTATGGCATTCGGCAAAAGAATATATTGCCAATCGACTTTTTACATTTATTGAAGAGCTAGAGTATTTATTGCACCGCCTCTTAAATGAAGGGCAATTAATAATTAAATGGGGTCGCAAAATCAAAAACAAGGGGAATGCTTGTATCACAGTTTAAATGTGCAACAGCTTACGACTTTTTCTTCACATAGAATTACAAAGTCATCGGCATATCGAATTATGTTCGGACAGCCTACATATTTTCCAAAATTGGAAATTGACTTTTTCAAGTATCCATTCCCATAGCCTGGAACCTTGTTTTCTAGATGCTTTTCAAGACCGTGAAGAGCAATATTCGCCAGTAATGGAGAAATGACTCCACCCTGTGGTGTACCCTCAGATGTTGCAGTGAATACTCCATCGTCAATTACTCCAGATTTTAGCCAGGATTTTACTTGTCTCCTAACCTTGCCTTTTATGTTCAACTTTTGGAGTAGTTCATAATGGTTGATACGGTCAAAACACTTGGCTATGTCTGCATCTAATACAAACTTCGCTTTATGTTGAATACAGACTTTAATCTGTCTAATCGCATCGTGGCATGACCTGCCCGGCTTAGTGGTGCAGAAAACTATTTTTGTTAAGAAGAAAATGACATAACTTTAGAAAATTCAATCCGCCGCTCTAACTT
>NZ_JAUBQQ010000058.1:0-38657 GCF_036701335.1 Microcoleus sp. Pol12B5
CTCCCATACCCATTACTAGACGACCCTTATTTATCAATGCACTATTTTGTTATTCTGTCAATGCGTAAGTCCTAGATTAGACTTCTTGGGTGAATTTTAATGAAGATTGGAAAGCAGCAGGAATGGAAGCTTACGCTTGCTTATAAAGCTATAGATGATAACGCTATTAACTTTTCTTGTTCTAGCTCTATTCTTTGTCTTAAATTCACCGCCGGCCAATTGGTATATGACATCTCAAAATTAAACCTAGGTAGAACAACTAGCCTTTTCCATAACCAAGGTTTAAGAGGTTTTCGACTGTAAGGATTTTCTAGGATTATCGTATCTCTAGAAAATGATACGACCACGGCATCTAACTTAGTCTCCTGTCTAAATCGTCCCTGATGACGCATTTTTACTACATCACCAAGAAGCATATCCCATCTAAATGCTTCATATATAGGAGCACCTTTCCATCCATAAAAAGCATACCATAGCTCTCCTGAATAAAAAGCATTGTTGTGCGTTTTTAATGGTAATACTCTATCTATAGTATCCAATAAATCCCAGGTCTCATCTTGAAAGTCTAACCATAGTATCGAGGTTTCGTCTGAACTCATCTGATGTTCTGTTTCTTTGATGGATGCTAGCTTACTTATCGCATTTTCAGTTATAGTTTCACCAATTTTAGGTCTACCTAAAGGAACTGTTCCATGCTCCATAACATACCATCTTTGATATGCTTGACTATTAGAATCTATATTCCTTAATGTTTTGTCATATAAATTTTCTAGCGCTTCAGCTTCATCAGGATTCGATTGCCTAGAATGAACTTCTACAAAAGCTTTTTCTTCTCCTTCAAAGAGGCGAAAATCAGGACCAGCTTTATCAATCGGATTAACTAAAATTCCCGTTTGTAACAAATATCCTAATGCTCTGATTTCACCTAATGCTCCAGAAGAAGTTGAATAATCATCTATATTAAGAAGTCGAGGTTTTAAACTCATAAGCCAGCTTCTATGGTGTTCCACGATATGTCTCAAGGCTATCTCAGTATTAAATATAACTCGATCCTCTCTTCCGAATCTAGATCTTGATTGTAATAGTCTTTTGACTGGATGATATCTATCTTTGATGGTAGTATTTCTTATATATTCTATTTCCGAAGAAGTGAAAATTTGTTTGAGTTGATCTATCATGGCTTTACAAAACTTAACAAAATGTAACAGGTGATTTATATGAAAAACTTTTTATCTATTATACATCCTTAACTAGCAGCGCAATGGCATCCCACAAAAAATGGTGGACGCACTCCAGAGCAAGTTTCGGCAGGCTAACACAATAAAGTTTGGTGGAAATGTCCCGAAGGGTCTGATCATGAAGGGATACATCGCCTGGTAAAAGAACTAACTCAAGTCAATGATGCCCTTTTTGTACCGGACAGAAGCCTTCAGTAACTAATTCCCTAGCAAGTCTTTACCCCAAACTTGCTCAAGAATGGCATCCGACTAAGAATGAAAATCTTACTCCAGATCAAGTGACAAAGAATTCTGGAAAAAAAAGTTTGGTGGCAATGTTCCAATTATCCTGAGCATGAGTGGGATGTTTCTCCTGCTAATAGGACTAAAGGAAAAGGATGCCCTTTTTGTGCTGGACAGTCAATTACTAATTCCCTAGCAAATCTCACTTTGTGATTATAACAAGTCTAATAAGCTAGGTTGTGCCCAATCTGATTGATCTAAAAGTTTCCCCTTTTCTTTTCCCTGCTTTGCATGAGTTGGTCTTACTATACCGTTAAGTCTTTTTTCAAGCAAACCAGTAAAATAAAACCATGACAACATTTTACTGGCGTAATCTTTTGCAGTTGTTTGTCTATTAGACAACAACTTTTGAAATTTATATAGCGACATCGATTCACCAGGCTTCAGTTGTTCATAGACTTTTTTAATAACTACATGAGCCTCTATTTGTTCCGCTAATTTTTCAGCTATTTCCTCATCTTTTAAATTTAAAAATATCTCTGATGCTATTATTTTACCGTTTTTCTTATTTCTTGTTACTTGAAAAAAGTTTTGCAAATCCAGAATAGCATTTTGAACAGTGTCATTCGCATATCCCGATCCACTTGCTAAGTCGGAGATTGTTTCACACGTCTTAAGCAGTCTAAATATTTTTAAAACTGTTGAAATTTTGGTTCTGGGTCTATAGTTTATTGTCATTTCAGGTAGCTTTTCCTCCAACAAATATTCACGAAACATATCCCAGTATATTTTATAATTTTGCCCATTTTCAATAACTAGCTTGCTGTTTAATAGGCTATTAATTACATCGTGATTAAACTGGTTACCTACCTCCACCTTATCAACTGGAGACAGTTCAGCTATATTCATTAAACACTTATAACTCCCTGGAATGAGAGTAGCTCTTTCGATATCTTTGTCAAAAATTGCTTTAATATCAAACTTGGTTATTACTTTTTTCTGTTCTGAATAAAGATCGGCTTCATTATGTTGATGGTAGATGTCACTGCAAAATCTTTTTAATAACCAAGGTTTATTTTGACAATTATTCAGAAGCCACTTTTTTATACTGTTTTGTAAGCGATTTCCGTTTTGATTCAAATAGTTCTCAAATCCATTTAATAAGTTCAGTGAATCTTGCTGAGAAAATTCACTAAAATAAATATCTTTTCTTATTTTGGCTAGATTATGCCATGTAAAATAGGCTTGATGTTTTGCAGATAAATTAACATCTGTTCTCCAGCAAAAACCTAAGACTATGTTTTGTTTTAAGGAATCAACTTCTTTAGCTGCTTCCTCAAACAACCCGTAAAGATATGAAAGTGAATCTTTAGTCAATATTTCTTCAAATTGATCGAAAAAGATTACAATCACTTTACCACTTTTTTTAAGGGTTTCTATTAATAATTTAATTGATTTACTATCAAAATAAGGTGGTTCAGCACTTTCAATAGATACTTGATGATCGGGAAGATCAACAAATCCACTATCAATAGCCTCTTGTAATGCTTTTATAATAACCGCTATGACAAATAGAGTTGCTTTTTCCTGGTTGATGCTTGTAACATCTACATGGTGTATATAAAAATTATCTTTATATTCTGGTTTTTGCCGACAGTCTGATGCTAACTTAAGAACTAAAGAGGATTTGCCTAACCCCGTACTTCCTGAAAAAGAAATAACTCTTAAGTCTGTTTCCTCATCTCTTACATTTTTGACAAAATTCCAAAATTCATCTTGAGGTTTACAACGTCCAAAAAAATCTTGTGGGCGACAAGGACGATGGTAATCATCAAAATTCTCAGCCTGATTAATCTTCGATACTATTACTTTCTTAACTTCTGAAAATGACTCGTTAGTTGATTTATTTTCATGCTCTGTTAGTGTTTCATCGAAAACGGTAATTTCAAGATTTTCCCAAATTTTATTAGTAGAAAAATATTTTTTCCAATATTCGGAATTATAATTATTTTTGGTATTTGAAGTGGCAAAAATAATAGCACGATATGGGATAGCGCTTTCTCCCATTTCTTCCGCTATCCAAAAAAACTCTTTTTTATGAGTCACTAATAGTGTAATGGTTCTAACATTACTAAGAAATTTTCGCTCTGGGAGTTGAATACCATGTATCTTCATAAACTTTTCAGCAAGTTTATCTGAACTCCAAATGAATAAACGAAATGGTTTTTGTGTTTTTGTGTATTCATCAACAACCGCTTTTGCCTTTCCATTAAGAGCGGAAGTTGAGAGTAGGTGAGCAAAGTCAACTTTTTTGTAAAGAGCTTGACCCATTAACTTGAATATAGTAGGAGCATTTATTTCTTCTTGCTGGAATTTACATTCAATTAATCCTGTTTCCCTAGCTTCATCGTGCTTGATATAGATATCAGTCTGCATTCCGTCAAATTCTATATTTTCAATCACTTTCCAGTCATATTGACTGAATAAATCTGCTGACACCTCTTCCCAGAAATTACCTTTTTCCTTATTATTCCATTCAGGTAGTATGACTACTTTAAATCTTATTTTAGGCTCATTTACATTCATTTTTTTTGGTCGTTCCTATAGGTTACTTATTGCCTTGCATAACCATGACTCAGTATAACACGCCCCACGTTATACCTCAACTTCTAGGGCCATCGCAATCGCACCTTGCATCCCCCTAACTGTATCCGCTCAATAAATCGGGGGAAATCGCTCACTGATGAGCCTCAAATATCGCAAAATCGTTCCCCACACGATAGTCTACCCCGATTTATTGAGCGGATACCCCCTAACCATATTTAGGGGACAGATAATCAAGTGACAAGCGATCGCCCACAGCTTACAATTTGACTGGGAAAATTTACACCGGAGTTGTCGCTCGCTTTAATATTTCTTGGACAACTCCATAATAGTTAGGATTTTCTAACCCTTCTAATTCATGTTCGATATCTTCCCAATCCCCTAGCTTGCTTTTCCACTTACCATCCTCTTCTTGTCTGGCTGCGTGCTGTGGCTGGCCGTTATAGGTGTATATTGCTATTTTTTGAAACCCGGGTTCAAGGTCACAATTCTCGCAAGGTTCATATCCAATAGTTTGATAAGCTTGGATAAAAGCATCCAGGGTTAACTCTCTTGAAACACCATCCGGCCAGTATCCATCTGGGTCTACCGGGTCCCATCTGCATTCCTCTTCTCCAGCAGCAAAAGCAAAACAATTATAATCTACTGTTTCTTCACTTGTTACTTGATATTCAGTAAGCTCTAAGTTAGGAAATCTCAATATTTTTCGGTACTCTAACTTACCACTCATAACCGTGTTCTTTTCCCCATTGTATCCAGGCTAGGGCCATTTGCTTCATCCGGCCGCGCTGTTCGGGTTTTACCGGATTGTCACCAGTAATTGCCCTCAACGCCCAAAACCAATGGTCTGGCTTTTGTTCGAGGTCACGCAAAATCAAGGGGATAACTGGCTGTCCCATGCCGATAATTCTCTGATAAGCCTGGTGCATTGATTTCTGTGTAACTAATGATAGCATCCCCGTCTCGACGCGCCATTCTTCGGCGAACTTCTTAAACTCTGCTTCTAGTTCTACCTTGCTTTTAATCGGGAAGTCATCAGCAGGAATTCCTGAAGGCAACAAATATACTTTTAAAACATCTTTGGCTTTTGATGCCGCTTCTAAAAAGCTATTCGGCATCAACAAGTTATTAAGCTTTTCACAAAATCGCTCTTTTTCTTCGGTTGATAAGTTAGAGAGGTTTTCAAATTCATCAACAGCCGCAATAAGCTCATCTGCTAGTTCTTCCACTGTCCAAGCATAAGTTTTCTTTAAAGCGTATATAGGAATAATACTCTCTAGTATATTGACTAAATCATCATGGTTCGTGTTTTCTACCTCTGACTCTACGTTTCTGACTAAATCATCAATAGGCAACGCAGGGACTGTTTTTCTCAAGGCAGTCAAAATAGCCTCAAACACTGAGTTGTCCAAGGCGATAATTTTTTCGATGCCGGATTGATATTGGCGATGTATTTTTAAAGAAGGCATATTAGTTGTCTTGTCTTTGCTAATAGAAAGTTAACTTGAGACTAATTGGCTTACTTATACATTCCTTTAAGCACAAAGGGTAAGGTGCGCGTCGCGCACCCTACAAGTAGAGTCTTTGCGTAAGTCCTAAATTAGCAATCTTACCCAAATACTCACATTTTGCTGATAATTCTTTGCAGGATTTCCACCCCTGATACCGCTTGCCAGCCAAACAGCCCTAACAGCACAATATTCAGAAAGATGTGAGTGTTTCTCGCCCAATCATTGCCTTTTTGCATCAAAGGAGTCAGCGAGGCTGCGATCGCAATTATTGCCATCATTCCCAACCCTGCTAGCAAGTGCGGGCCGACAAATAGCTTGCCGTTGTTGATGTAGGTGACAGCCATCCCGACGATCGCAACCGTAACCATCAAGGCTAACAGCAAAGAACCCATCTGGTGGTGCTTGACGTTGAATTTGCCCTTAATTAACTCTTTTTTGAGTTCGCCTTCCGCACTTCTGGTACGTCGGATTTGAATGCCGAGATACAAAGCATACAATGAGATAGCCAGCAGTACCCACATTAAAATAGGGTGGAAGAATTGGCTCCAAACTTTCACTGACTGAGGAATTTCGAGATTCATAGTGTTCTGAGGATTAGCAAACATACTTCATAAAACTTAGCATACCAGTCAGGCCGTCTCGTGCGACGGTAAAAATATACGGTATGAGAGACTATTATGCCTGCCACTAAACAAGACGCTGTATTGATTCAAGCCGCCAAGACTGGCAACATTATTCACGTCCAAGCTTTACTCGCTAAGAATGTTAACGCTAACGCCAAAGACTCTGAGGGGACGACGGCTTTGATGTTTGCTGCCCAAAAGGGCTATACAGAAATCGTGCGTACTCTACTAAACAATGACGCTAATGTCAACCAGGTGAGCAGGCGTTTTGGCTTGACAGCTTTGATGCTGGCGGCGGCTCACAAACAGGCTGACTCTGTGCGGCTGTTGCTGGCAGCCGGTGCTGATGTTAATGCTAAAAATGATGATGGAAGTACAGCTTTGATGGCGGCTTCTCTCAAGGGCGATATCAATATTGTGCGGATGTTACTTGATGCTAATGCTGATGTAAATGTCCGAGATAAAGATGGAGATTCAGCTTTGAAAATAGCTGCTTTATCGGGTCATATAGCTGTTGTTAAAGCTTTAGTGGATGCGGGTGCAGTTGCTGACAATTCTATGCTGTTTTTAGCTGTCCGTCAAGGAAGCGCTGAAATTGTGCGAATTTTGCTCAAGTGTGGGGCGGATGCTAATGTTAAAAATCTAGAAAGCAAAACTGCTTTAATGCTGGCCGCGACGGTGGGAAATTTGGCTGTTGTCGAGGCGCTGTTGGCTGCTGGCGCTGATGTCGAAATTCCCGACAAAAACGGAGAAACTGCTTTAACTTTGGCGGCAGATTCCGGCAATACTGATGTGGTGCAAACTTTGCTTGGTGCGGCTGCTGATGCGAATGTGAAAAATGGAGATGGGGGCACGGCTTTGATGGCCGCTGCTGCTGGGGGAAATGCGGCGATCGCCCATATCTTACTCGATGCTGGCGCGGATATCAACGCTAAGGATAAAGATGATGAAACTGCTTTGAATTTTGCCGTGGTTGAAGGCTGCGAAGATGTGGTGGAATTGCTCTTAAACCGAGGTGCTAGTGTCGGTTCTAGAAATCGGTTGGGCGATACGCCTTTACTGGTGGCGGCTGTTCACGGCCATAGTGCGATCGTATCGGCTTTGCTGCAAAAAGTAAACTCAAATCGGGCTGAGTTTCTGAATGCAAAAAACTTTGGGGAGACGGCTTTGACGCTGGCTGCTTTTCACGGACATACCGAGACGGTGAAGGCTTTGCTTGACGGCGGTGCTGACGTGAATCTCCCGGCGGATTTGGGGAAAACTGCTTTAATGAAGGCGTGCGATCGCGGTTATATTGCGATCGTCGAATTATTAGTCGAAAAAGGTGCAGATGTCAACTTGCTGGATGATTCGGGCGCAACCGCTGTAATGTGGGCTGCACATCGGGGTTGTGTCGGTGCTCTACAGGTTTTAATTAATGCTGGTGCAGAACTAAACCACAAAAACCCCGGAAATTATACAGCTTTAATGCTGGCTGAGTTTAAACGTTATTCCAGCGTGGTGAATTTGCTCAAAAGTGCTGGAGCACGGGAGTAATTTTGCGGATTTGGGGCGGGCTTATTTAATCTATCTGTACTTTTTAAAGCTATTGCCAAACCCGCCCCTAGGAGTTTATTGAGTTAATTTACCCCCTTTAAACTTGAGTCCGCGTGGGCTGACTTTGTTTGTATAGTAGCGGTTTCAACCGCCGACTTATCGAGGAGAATCAACCCGGATTTGGTGTTACCTCAATTTGCTTTTCGCACCCAGCCGTTAATAGTAAAGCGGCTATCAGCAAAAGCTTTCGAGGGACAGCTAACTCGCAAAACTTCGTGCATATAGCGACTAAGAAAAAATACGATGCTGTTATTGCGAGGCTCAACGGTTCTGAATGTCTCATCCGCCACATAAAAATTGTTCTCAATTTTGCTGTCATAAATCTGCAATTCGCCACCTGAAAAAGCTTTTGGTTCTCGATAGAAATAGTAAACGTAAGTAAAAAATCGGCTGGCGGTATCTGGCGAGCCACTGTCGTTGTGAAGTTTATAAAAATTGTTGTCATTGTGCATGGTTAGCTGAGCTTCTATCTCACCCAAGGGAAATGACGGAATATTTAAATTTTTCAGCACGTCGGGGAGAATTGCTTTGATGCGATTAACCATCAGTTCGGAAAACTCGGGGAACGAGTGGAGTACCATCGAACGACGGTAATCTTCGGCATTTGTTGAGGTGCTGGTACTCACAAATTCTGATTCTTTTACTAAGACATATTTAATGAGTTTGTTTTTTTCTGCGGGGGTCAAAAAGTTGTCTATTTGGGCGTAGCGAGATATTAAATCGTCATTTACAGGCGGCGCAGGGGCGGGAATTTCTGTGGCGGGAATTTCTACAGGAGTTGCAGGCTGCTGCGGTTGCAGTTGCTGCAAGTAAATTGGGGGTTCTGTTACTAATCCGACTAGGTGTTCGCCGGGAAAAAAAAGGGTGGAACGCCCGTCGTCTATGGGGATTTGAAATAAGGGCGAAAAACTGAGTGTTTGTTGAGTGCGATCGACTAATGTTTTGATCAGGCTGTGCAATAATGGTGTATCAGATTTAAGGGTGACGGTGCATTGATGTCCGCCGGTAAGCAGGATTTTGACTTTTATGTCTTGGGGTTTAATTTGCGCTTGAATTGTGCTAGTCATAGCCGTTAGTTATAGAAGAAGAAGGAAGTTCGGCAACGGATTCTGTAACGGATGTAACTGATGGATGGATGGAAGATGGAAGAAGGAAGATGGAAGAACAAAAATTCAATCATTGCTTGAGGGCGGGCTAGAAGCCCACCCCACCAGAGAATTGACTCTTTGTGGAATAGGCATCTTCCCTGTTCGTGACAGATACCTAAGATGTCATTACTAGACTACGAACTTAATTAATGCAAGAAGTGGCGGATATCCGTGAAAACCATTGTGATCCCGAGTTGGTTGGCGGCTTGAATGGAATCTTGATCCCGCATACTTCCTCCCGGTTGGACGATCGCAATTATGCCCGCCTCAGCCGCCGTTTTGACTGAATCGTCGAAGGGGAAGAAACCATCGCTAGCCAAAATCGCTCCTTTGCTCTTGTCTCCTGCTTGTTCTAATGCTAGTTTAACTGAGCCGACGCGATTCATTTGTCCGGCGCCGACACCGATTGTAGTGCGATCGCGCGTCACAACGATCGCATTTGATTTGACGTGTTTCGCTACTTTCCAAGCAAACAGCAATTCTTCCAACTCTTGGGCCGTCGGCTGTTTCTCAGTAACAACCCGCCATTTGCTAGTTTCTTCTACTATATTATCTGAGTCTTGCACCAGCAAACCGCCTGCGATTATTTTAACAGTTTGTGGAGGCCCTTGAGTCAAATCTGGCAAAATTAATACTCTAACTTTCGCCTTTTTCTTAATAATTTCTTCCGCTTCGGGTTCGCACCCCGGCGCGACGATACATTCTAAAAATGTTTGAGTTAACGCCGTTGCGGTAGCAGCATCAATCGGGCGGTTGAGGGCGACAATTCCACCGAAAGCTGAGACTGAATCGGTGTCGAAGGCTTTTTGATAAGCTTCAGAAATAGTTGTTCCCAAGGCTGTACCGCAAGGATTTGTATGCTTTAGAATAGCGGCGGCGGGTGTGTCGGGGAATTCTACGATCAGCCGCCTTGCTGCTTCTAAATCTACTAAATTATTGTAGCTTAATTCTTTGCCTTGCAGGATGGTGCTAGTCGTCCAGCCTGTGGGTGTAGTTCCGCTTTGATACCAGGTGGCGGCTTGATGGGGATTTTCGCCGTAGCGGAGAGTTTGCAACTCTTTCCCTGATAAATTAAACTGATCTGGTAGCGAAGATTCTTCAGCGGATTGGCTGCTGCTGAGATAAGTTGCGATCGCGCGATCGTAGTTGGCTGTATGTTTGAAGGTTTCTAGCGCACATCTTTGCCGAAACTCTAAGGATGCTTCGCCACCATTTTCCCGCAGTTCTTTTAAATAAGTATTGTACTGTTCTGGATCGCACAAAACTGTCAAATGAGCGTGGTTTTTGGCGGAAGCTCTCAACATTGCTGGCCCGCCGATATCTATCTGCTCAATTGCGTCGCCTAAAGTAACTCCAGGTTTAGAAATTGTCTCTTCAAATGGATACAGATTCACTACAACTAGATCGATGGCCCGAATTTGATTTGCTGTTAGATCGGCGAGGTCTTCCGGTACATCGCGGCGTGCTAAAATGCCACCGTGGATTCGTGGGTGAAGTGTTTTGACTCGCCCTCCCAAAATTTCGGGAGAACCAGTATATTCCGCAACTTTGGTAACTGGGATGCCTGCTTCTTTGAGAGCCGTTGCTGTCCCACCACTACTAATTATGTCAAATTCAAATTCTTCTACTAGACTGCGCGCTAAGTCGATTAGTCCGGTTTTATTGGATGTGCTCAGAAGTGCTAGACGTGCCATTGGTTTGAAGTTGCGATCGCAAAAATAGATAGGTTATATTCTATATCACATCTGCCTGCAGGGAGATGATTTGGTAATGGCTAATTATGATTATTTTTAATGATTTAAGGATGAGTTCGCTCATTTAAAGTATATTATTTGTCAAATTTATATAATATTTTATACTGACCAGTGGCTTCTAAATATGTATAACTTGCGCGTGGAAATGGTTATTTTGTGAGTGCGAGGGGGGTTGAAGCCATATCCAGCTTGCACAGTTCATGTCGCTACGTAAGTGTCTATGTTGTTGAAATTACTTAATAAAACTTAATAGATAATTAGAGGGCGATCGCTGTTGAATTTTAACGATGTTTTATGATGAATTTTAAAAGTAATGTGCTAGCATCGGGTGTAAATTGCTCTCTCCCTAAAAATCCCGGAAAATTGGGCGATCGCAACACCTTAATCTAAACAATAATTTGGTAGGGTTGACATATGTTTTTTCAAGAAGCCGATCCAGAAAATAAGCTCAGTAATATTAACAGGAATCATAAAAAAAATCCTCACAATATGACCCATAGAACAGAGTACCAACAGATTCCCAAAAAAAGAGCCGAGAATTCGACCGAGGCCAACATTTCCGAAGCTTATAGTCTTAGTCTGTGCGAAATGCAGCAGATGGAGCGAGTAATGGAACAGCTAAAGCAGGATTTGAAAGCTAGCGAATCTCGGTTTCGGAATGTGATAGAAAAAAATGCCGACGGCATCGCAATCGTTAACAAGCGAGGACTTGTCTGTTTTGCCAACCAGTCAGCAGAAGCGCTGTTTAACTGCACCACAGAGGAACTTCTAGGTCAAGCATTTTTTGGCAATTTAGTAGTAGAAGTTTCAGCTTGCGACCTTGAGATGGCGACGGATATTATTATTCCCCAAGTTGGAAAAACAGAAGCAACAAGAACTCGCGTCGTGCAAACAGAAGTTGAAGCTATTCGCAAGCAAAAAGCAAATGCTGTAGTAGAAATGCGGGTGGTGGAAACGGAATGGGATGGAGAAATGGCTTATTTAGCTACGCTACGGGACATTACCGATCGCAAGCGCGCAGAAGAAAGGCTTTGGTTGTACGATCGAGCTATAGCAGCTACTAGCACTGGAGTTACGATTTCTGACGCCACTGACCCCGAAAATCCAATTATTTATTGCAATCCCGCATTTGAAAGCATGACAGGTTATCGGCGGCAGGAAATTATCGGAAAAAACGGCCGATTTTTGCACGGAAGCGATACCGACCCGGCGGCAGTAGAAATAATTCGCCAAGCCTTGCAAACAGAAAGCGAATGCAAGGTAATATTAAAGAATTACCGCAAAGACGGAACCGCTTTCTGGAATTGTTTCTCAATCTCTCCTGTGCGCGATCGAATGGGCAAATTAACTCACTTTATTGGCGTACAGAGAGACATCACTGAGCGCAAACAAGCTGAAGAAGCATTGCATAATTCCGAAGCACAAAGCAGAGCACAAGCCGCTCAACTAGCAGCCGCAATTAACGAACTAAAAGCCACTAATTCCCAATTAGTTCAAAGCGAAAAAATGTCTAGTTTGGGATTGCTACTTGCCGGCGTCGCTCACGAAATTAACAACCCCGTCAGCTTCATTTATGGCAATCTCGCTCATCTCACAAATTATACTCAAGACTTGTTTGACCACCTTGAACTTTACCAAAAGCATTATCCTAATCCAGTCGCGGAAATTAAACAGGAAAGAGAAAAAAATGAACTCGATTTTTTAGCTGAAGATTTACCTAAAATACTGTCTTCAATGAGCGTTGGTGTCGATCGCATTTGCCAGATAGTTCAGTCGCTGCGGAACTTTTCGCGGCACGACGATTCGCAGATGAAACCCGTTAACCTCCACGAAGGTATTGACAGCACGCTGCTCATTCTAAATCACCGTTTGAAAGGAAACGGAGAAAAGCCGCCAATTCAAATTGTCAAACAATACGGAGCATTGCCGACTGTTGAGTGTTTTGCTGGGCCGATTAATCAAGTTTTTATGAATATTCTCAGCAATGCGATCGATGCTTTAGAAGATGCGAACAGTAGGCAAAACTGTCAAGAAATGCTAAAAAATCCCAGCCAAATTAGGATTGGTACGGAAGTTGTCGGCAATCTTGTAGAAATTAAAATTGCCGACAACGGCCCGGGAATAACTGAGGAA
Organism: Microcoleus sp. Pol12B5; assembly: GCF_036701335.1. NCBI lineage: Bacteria > Bacillati > Cyanobacteriota > Cyanophyceae > Oscillatoriales > Microcoleaceae > Microcoleus > Microcoleus sp. Pol12B5. The sequence goes on from NZ_JAUBQQ010000058.1 coordinate 12,830, forward strand.
GTCAAACAGCAGATATTCGATACATTTTTTACTACCAAACCCATTGGTAAAGGCACGGGAATGGGTTTGTCAATTAGCTATCAAATTATTGTAGAAAGACACAACGGCGAACTATATTGTACTTCCGAATTGGGCAAGGGCACGGAATTTACTATCAAAATTCCGATCGCACATTAGCACGGCGTCCCCATTGCGGGCATTACCAACTTGCTCTATAAGCAAGCGAGCCGGAAGATAGCATTCTTAAAAAACGATGTTTCTCGTTTTTTATCGTTCCCCGACTCGGGTTAATAACGTATAATTCTAGGCTCTGCCTCCCCATTGTAGAGACAATTCTAGGGGGCTTTTCGGCTCACCTTACCCGCATAAATAGCGAATTAAAAAACCTCTGCGCCCTCCAACTTCTTAAAAGTTTCAACCTTAGCCCTTGCCGCTTCCCCGCAAGTCTTCGGCGTCGGAAACATCTTCCCAGGATTCGCCAAACCTTTCGGATTAAACACCTGACGCACCCACTGCATCGTCTCCAAATCTACCTCCGAAAACATATCCGGCATAAAACACTTCTTGTCAGCGCCGATGCCGTGTTCCCCCGAAAGACTTCCCCCAACTTTCACACAAAGCCTGAGAATTTCCCCGCCCAATTCTTCCACCTTTTCCAGCGCACCTTTTACCGAGTTATCGTACAGAATCAGCGGGTGCAAATTTCCGTCTCCCGCGTGAAATACATTGGCAATTCGATAACCGTATTTCTCGCTCAAGCCCTCAATTTCTTTCAAAACATAAGCCATTTGCGTTCGCGGAATTACGCCGTCTTGCACGTAATAATCGGGGCTGAGATGACCCGCCGCCGCAAAAGCAGCTTTCCGCCCTTTCCAAATTTTTAGGCGCGTTTCCGGGTCGGTTGCCGTGGTGATATTTCGCGCTCCGTTATGCTTGCAAATATCGGCAATCCGCTGTTTGTTTGTGGCAACTTCCACTTCTAAACCGTCGATTTCTACCAGGAGAATTGCCGCCGCATCGCGGGGATAACATCCAGTTGCCACCACATCTTCCACAGCATTGATGCTGATGTTGTCCATAATTTCCATGCCGCCGGGAATAATGCCAGCGCTGATAATATCGGAAACCGATTCGCCCGCTGCTTCTATACTGGAAAAATCCGCTAGGAGAACACAAATCGATTCCGGCGCTTTGAGAATTCGCAGAGTAACTTCTGTGGCGATTCCTAAAGTGCCTTCGGAACCGACAAATACACCAGTTAAATCGTAACCTGGCATTTCGGGAATTTCGCCACCGACATCGACAATAGAACCGTCTGGAAGTACCAATTTTAATCCTAAAACGTGATTCGTTGTGACTCCGTATTTGAGGCAGTGAACCCCGCCAGAATTTTCCGCAACGTTGCCACCAATCGAACAAATAATTTGACTGGAAGGATCTGGCGCGTAGTAGAAACCAGCGCCGCTAACTGCTTGCGTTACCCAGTTATTAATTACTCCCGGTTGCACGACTACTTGCTGATTTTCTAAGTCTACTTTCAGGATTTTTCGCATTAAAGCAGTGACAATCAGCACGCAGTTTTCTACAGGTAAAGCGCCGCCGGAAAGGCCGGTTCCTGCGCCTCTAGCCACCCAGGGAATTGAGTTGCGATCGCATATTTTGACCAATTGCGCCACTTCCTCGGTAGTTCGAGGCAATACCACCAGGGCGGGGCGCTGGCGGTAGCTGGCTAGTCCGTCGCACTCATAGACAATCAATTCTTCGCGGCGCTGTACCACCCCATTTTTGCCGACTACAGCCTCGAATTCTTTAATAACGGGTTTCCAGTTGCGTTCTGTTTCTACGGCTATCATTAGTAATTTTTATTAGGGAACTATCAATAATATTGTTGCAAATTTTACTAAGTTTAGCCAATTATTTTTCTAAGGGTTGCAATATTGACACAGGGAAGGATCGGCAGTCTCTCGACCGTCTGGAAAGAGTTTTTCTTTAGTATAACCGCAGTTTTTGCATTTATAGATTGCCGATCGCACTAGCTGAGTCGGAAAATAGCAAAGTTCGCAGGGCAACCCGATTTTCGTCTCAGCAATATCGAATCCCGGCCAACCGCACTCCGGGCAGAATTGCTTGAATTTTTTAACTAAATCCAGAGTTGCATTTTCGATGTTTTTCATCCGAGTTGGATTGTACATCGCCCGCATATCTGTTTCGATGTGAACTCGGCCGATTGAAGATTTTTTTAAGCCGGTTGTAACAGCGTCAAAAAGTTGTTTTTCTGTCTTAATGCCCTTGACAATTTCACCGTTACCGAGGGCAGGGTCGCCAACTACAACCACCAGTGCGTGATCGGGAAATCCAGCTTTTTTAGCAAAATCATCTGCTTCTTCTATACTGGAAATTAACTGGTGACTGTAATTAGTTTCTACCGACAAAGATTCGCCGATTATTTCTAGATTGTTGGCTCGATCTAATAAAATTACTATTTCTCTGTTAGCTGGCAGATACGGCATCATTGGGTGAGGACCGAAAGTACCTTCGCTGGCAAAGGCAAGAGTTTCGCCCGCAATTTCTAGGGCTTTTTGTGCTTTGTGGCGAGCAGCTTCTATTTGTGTTCCTAAGCGTTTAACTTCTCTGGTGAAGGTGCCGAAAGTGTCAGTGTCAAGCTCCGCAGGTACTAGGATATTTACGCCTAATTCTCGTTCCAGAACGGGAGCCATTACCCGTTCTTTTTGGTGCATGGTAGCAAGAACTGCGGTGCGATCGCTCAATAATTGATTGGGATTCACAGGCTCAGAAATATTAGACATACAGCAGCATCATTTCATAACAAAAGGCTCAAATACACCCTTTAATCTAAGTTATCAATTCAGCACTCAAGCCTCAAGCTTAACAGTGGCTAGTTGCCTCCAGTTACTCCCCCAGCTTGACCTCTGAGTACAAAAATTACTCCTGTCATAATTAGCCCCACGCCTACCAACCGCAGCGGTGGCAAAGGCTCGTGAAATATCAGTTTGCCACCTAAAACAGTAAATAGGTAACTAATTGACAGTAAAGGCGAGACTATGCTAAGGTTTGCCCGCGACAAAACTACAATAAAGCCGATCGAAGAAATTGCATACAAAGAAAGACCACTTACTATCAAAGGCTGAGTAGCCATTGCTATAATTTTTTCTATTAAATTAGCAGCGCCAATGGGCCCTAATATTTTAGCTCCTGCCTTCAGACTGAATTGACCTGCGACGCCACACAATATTGCGGCAAGCAATAACAGAAAAACGCTTCTATTCATAAATTTACTAACCTATAGTACAATCAAAAATTGCCGCTCCCAAAAACCTGAAAAACTTTAATTAAGTTTGGCTAGGTTTTATTCACCACTAATATTTTAAGCAGAGATACGGGAAAATCAAGTATGGTCGATCGCGATCGAGAGTCGAACAAATATATGGCAGAGCAGACCAACCCAAGCGGAGAATATACTCTAGAACTATCGATACTCATGCCTTGTCTGAACGAAGCAGAAACTTTAGAAATCTGCATCGAGAAGGCACAGAAGTCCCTGCGCGAACTTGATATTGCAGGCGAGGTCATCATAGCAGACAACGGCAGCACTGACGGTTCTCAAGCTATCGCTACCAGAATGGGAGCAAGAGTCGTGCCCGTAGCAGCCAAAGGCTACGGCAGCGCCCTGATGGGAGGCATCATCGCAGCGCGCGGAGTTTATATTATCATGGGCGATGCTGACGACAGCTACAATTTTTCCAACCTCGGCTTTTTTGTCAACAAATTGCGAGAAGGTTTCGAGTTAGTGATGGGAAACCGCTTTCAAGGGGGCATCAAACCGGGTGCAATGCCGCCGCTACACAAATATTTAGGAAATCCGGTGCTGACATGGGTTGGGCGGCTATTTTTTGCAAGTCCCGTCGGCGATTTTCACTGCGGACTCAGGGGTTTTAGGAGAGACTCAATTTTGAAACTCGACTTGCAAACAACGGGGATGGAATTTGCTAGCGAAATGGTGGTAAAGGCCTCTGTATACAAGCTGCGGATAACTGAAATCCCAACCGTACTTTCTCCCGACGGCCGCAGCCGACCGCCGCACTTGCGAACTTGGCGAGATGGCTGGCGGCACCTACGATTTTTGCTGCTTTACAGTCCTCGGTGGCTGTTTTTATATCCGGGTACTGCGCTGATGATTTGGGGTCTAATTGTTAGCATTTGGCTGTTACCCGGTACTCAAAAGATTGGGAGTATCAGCTTTGATGTACACACCCTGCTTTATGGTGCGATCGCAATTATCATCGGTTTTCAAGCAGTAACTTTCGCTTTTTTCACCAAAATTTTTGCCATCAGCGAGAAATTCCTGCCCGAAGACCCCAAACTCAACAAAATATTTCGCTATGTCACCCTAGAGACAGGATTGATTGTCGGAGTCACGCTGATTTTAATCGGAATAGTGGGCTCGTTCTTGTCATTAACTATCTGGAGCGAAACGGCTTTCGGTTCTCTCGATCCTTCTAAAACTCTGCGTTTGGTTATTCCCTCGCTCACTTGCCTGACTGTCGGTTTGCAGATGGTTTTGTCGAGCTTTTTTCTCAGCGTGCTGGGGTTGAAGCGTAGGTGATAACATTAAAGTTACTGCCAACATTCCTCAAAACTAAATCGCCATGCAGGGGAAGCTCAGGGCGATCGCACTTTGGGAATAAAAGGGCGATCGCAAATTTATTTATTCACTGCTTTTTACGTGATGTTCAACATAAGAGCGCAGCACAGCGTTCATTAGAGATTGATAGCCTTTTCCTTGGCTTTTAAACCAATCTAATACATCGCTATCAACTCTTAAAGAAATAGCTTGTTTTGTTAGTGGTGTGACGAGTTTTGCTTTTACCCAAAAATTCGCATCTAATTCAGGAATATCAGAGGTATCGATCGCAGATTCTGGAATATTTCCTAATTCTTCAAGTCGTTTGCGCGAGATAGTCATAGTAGGTATTTTTTTCTTGACGAGTGGCTTTTCTTGCAGAGATGATGCGGATAGCTCCATTTCTTTCAGTATGCGCTACGGTAACGATAACGACACCTTGTATGGCACCAATACTGATTTCTCGGATTTCTCCGTAGTCGAAACGCTCATCAATGGCATTAAAAACGATTCCGTCAAAGATTTCTTGAGCTTCTTCAAAGCTAATGCCATGTTTTTTGAGATTTTGGGCGTTTTTATTTTCATCCCATTCAAACTGCATGATTGTGTATATACAAAACGTATCTACTTATAATATAGCATAACCGGATCGCACTTTGGGAAAATAAGGGCATCGCTCTCCTAATCACTGACCTCTTCGGCTTCGATACTCCAATCGTCTTCTGAGATCCCAACTGATTCTAGAAAACGACGACAAAATTTTCTATGATCCTTCGCAGGTTTGTGTAAATTAACCCAATATCCATTTGTTAACTTCTGCCATTCATTTCCATCACTATTTTTATCCGGGCGATTCTCTTGGAAATGAGGTTTAAGTAAATTTCTAGCCTTTTCAAAGCGATCCGATCTATTTTTAATCACCCACTCACAGCATTGAATTGTAACTTGTCGCCAGGTTGGCTTAGGAAGTGGAATTTCGTCACCACAGATTTTAATCAACTTTGGCTTACCGGATGTGCGAGTAGGAAATACTTCATGTTCTCCAAGAGATGGCCAAATTTCGATCAACTTAATGCTGAGAAAATTAGCTCGTTCGAGAATAGCTTTTTCATCCCATCGGTTAATACTTTGAGAAAAATAGTCACTATTAATTCGCAAAGCGTGTTCAGCCAGTTTTTGCTTTTTCACCAGAAATGATGAATTAGAAAGTTGTGAATTCCACTCAGGAGTAACTAAAGTTAAATTCCCCAAGGTATGTAAATAATCTCGGTAGATTTGTTGAAATTCACCTCCAAGTTCATTCTCCCAATCTTCGCTTGACGTTTGTGGCAAAATATGCTCAATAGTTGATTTTTGATCAAGGACAGTAAACCCACCTTTTCCCTTAGACAAGTGGCGATTAATTGTTTCTATAACAAGACATATTTTGTGAGTGTTTTTCTCATAAAGTTGACGGCTTTTAATTGATTGTCTAACATCATTATCATTAGGATATTGCTTGGCAATCAAAACTTTTTGCAAAGCTTCTGGCAAAGTGATTTCTTCATCTTCATTTTTCATTGCTTCTACATCTTTCCAAATGGAGGGGAACATTTTATTAAGATAGTTTGTTTGTTTTCCACAAATATACCGACGAACCAAATAATTTTCTAGTGATTTTAAGCATTCGATAAACTCCTCACGATCAATCTTTTGAGATTTATACTCATTATAGAGCGTTAATAAAAACGGATAAGCAGTAGAAAGGTCGAAAGTATTGAGGCGCAATAATACTATTTTAATATTTTCGTTGTCTTCATTGTCAGGTCGCAGTAGTTTGTCATAATATTCAGCAAATTTTAGGAGATTAGCAATTTCTACGACAAATGCTTGGTCATCTAATTTTTTACAATAATCACGAAATCGTGCATAAATATGGGATTCGGCACAAAGATTTCTCGTTTCCATTGCTAAATAATGCCGAAGAAAAGCCGTTAATTCACCCATCCCTGATTTCCCAACTATTCGTTTTTCTTGCAATAATCCCTCAATTTTTTCCCAATATTTAGTAAAAGCATTTTCTTGCTGAGATGTTGGTAACATCATCGCCATATAGTTGCGGACTAAATCTGCCTGAGTTAACGGTTTGCCTTTGGCATTCAGACTTTCAAAAATATGATAAGGATTTTCATCTTTATTAAGTTCTATGAAAACAAGTTGAAAACAGTTCTGTAATACTGTAAAAAACTTACCAATATCTAGTTCACCTTCTTTAACTTTAGATTCGATTTCGGGAAGAAAATAATTATAAGCTTTAGGTATGCCAGATTCAGTAAATTGCTTATAATTTCCTTCTAAAATAATCGCTTGATAAGCTTGGCGATCGCCATATTTATTGGTTGGTAAAAGTTTAAAATAAACATCACCTTCGCCTTCTTCATCTGAATTGACTACAAATTTATTGATTTTCTTAGCAAGCTTTTGATCGGTGGGCTTGATAATATCCCGCAAAACAAGAAATAGTAAGGATAAGGTGGTCAAACGTTGCTGGCCATCAACCAAGTTAAAAGCTGTCATTATGCCGCGTGTTCCATCATTGATGACTACCAGAGATCCTATAAAATGTTCTGGTTCTTTTTCGGGATCGTATTCATCATAAATTGCGATCGCATCCTTTAATAACACTTCCCATTCAGTTTTTTCCCAACTATATTGGCGTTGAAAGTGGGGCATAACATAATGAATTTCACCACCGGAACTGAAAACTTTGGCAATTTTCCAACTATCTGCTTTCATTGCCAATCACTCCAAATATATCTAAAGATTTGTTCGTCACTTAAGCCACAGGTATCGCTACCAAGTGGAATATTCTAATCATAGTCAAGAGGCAGGCCCAAAAGCCTGCCCCAAACTATCCTATTCTACCCCCTCAATCCGGTCTTCCACCTCCTGATAAAGTTCACGCAGACGATCCAAATTGTTCTCCGACGTTTCCCAATAACCCCGGCCATTCACCTCAAGCAAAGTGCTGACAATCTTGCGGAACGAATGAGGATTCAGATTCAGCAAACGCTTCTGCATCTCCTCATCTTGGATAAACGTAGTGTTGACATCCTCATACACCCAATTATCCACAGCGCCCGCAGTCGCACTCCATCCAGTCGTATTCACCAGACGCTTAGAAATCTCCCGCACGCCTTCATAACCGTGCGACAACATCCCCTCGTACCACTTCGGATTCAGCAGCTTAGTCCGCGAATCTAAACGCACGGTTTCTGATAGCGTCCGCACCTGCGCGTTGGCTGTGGTGGTATCAGCAACAAAGGATGTCGGTTTCTTCCCATCTGCGCGCAAACTGCCGATTAATTTAGTCGGATCGGAGTCGAAATAGTGCGACACGTCGGTTAGAGAAATCTCGGCAGAATCCAAGTTTTGGAAAGTGACTTCCGCAGTTTTCAAGGATGATTCAAAAATCTTCCGGTCTTGTTCCATTGTTCCCGGATTGTCGGAAGAAAAGGCGAAGGATTTGCGAGTTAAGTACATTTCCTGCAACTCGGCTTCGCTTTCCCAAGTGCTGTTTTCCACCGCCAAGTTGATGTTAGATGAATAGGAACCAGAGGCATTGGAAAATACCCGGGTTGCTGCTTGTCGCAGGTTGATTCCCATTTCTTCCGCTTGCTTCAGGGCGTGTTTGCGGACGAAGTTCATCTCTAAGGGTTCGTCGGCTTCCGCTGCCATTTTCACGGCTTTATCTAACAAATTCATTTGGTTGATGAACAAGTCGCGGAATACGCCAGAACAGTTAATTACTACGTCAATCCGAGGGCGTCCCAACTCTTCTAAAGAAAGCAATTCGAGTTTGTTTACCCGACCCAAAGCGTCGGGAACTGGCTTCACTCCCACCATCCACATTACTTGGGCGAGGGATTCGCCGTAAGTCTTGATGTTGTCGGTTCCCCACAACACAACGGCGATCGTTTCTGGGTAATTTCCGCCGTTATCAACGCGCTGTCTTTCTAACAGCCGATCGACTACAAGCTTAGCAGACTTAACCGCCCCCGTTGTAGGGATTGACTGCGGGTCCAAAGCGTGCATATTCTTGCCAGTCGGCAAAACATCCGGGTTGCGAATCGGATCGCCACCGGGGCCAGGCAGAACATACTCGCCTTCTAACGCGCGCAACAAAGCGCCTAATTCGTTGTCGGCACAAACTTGCTGCAAGCAGAATTCCAGATACTCAAACAGCGGTTTAATCGGTTCTGGATCGATTTTTTTGTAACCAGCGGCGTGCAAGGCATCAATCCAAGGTGTTTTCTTGCCCATGTTGAAGAAATTCAACTTAGAAACAAGGGAAACTCTACCCTCAGCATCGGTTTGTTCCTTCACTAAAGCGCCAACTGCATCCCGACAGGCCAAGGTGATGTTTTGCAGCAATTCGACATCACTTAAAATGCCTTTGTCGCTGTTAGTGTAAATTTCGCCGATATCGCGTCCGAGACTGTTAGCTATAATTCGCGGCAAGCTGATCAGCCCGTCTTCTTCGCGGTCTAAATTGGCGATATTTACCAAAGTTGCGATCGCCTCTTCCGCAGTCGGCGGCTTACCGATAACGTGCAAACCGCAAGGTAACAACCGCGACTCAATTTCCATCAACTTGCGGTAAACCAAGCCAACTAAATTGTCCCGTTCCTCCGCAGTCATTCCCGCCGCAACCCCTCTTTCTTGTTCGGGAGGTAGGTCGATATCTTTGTCCAAATTCACCAAACGGCATTTTTCGACGATCGCATCAACAATCGGCACACCGCGCCCAGTCTCTTTCAAAGTTTGATAAGAAGCAATTAACTCGCTGAGTTCCTGCAAACCTTTGTACAAACCAGCATTTTCAGCCGGAGGAGTCAGATAACTGATTGTTTCAGCATAACTGCGGCGCTTAGCAATTGTTGCCTCGCTGGGATTGTTGGCGGCGTAATAATAGATATTGGGAATCTTGCCGATCAAACTGTCGGGATAACATTCCCCAGACATTCCCATCTGCTTACCGGGCATGAATTCTAGCGAACCGTGAGTGCCAAAGTGCAGCACCGCATCCGCACCCCAAATGCGCTCCAAATATGTATAGTAAGCAGCAAAACCGTGGTGCGGGCTGGCAGAACGAGAGAATAACAACCGCATCGGATCGCCTTCGTATCCAAAAGTAGGTTGCACTCCGATAAACACATTGCCAAAATGTTTGCCGAAAATCAGCAAATTTTGTCCATCGCTGTTCAAATGTCCCGGAGGCGGGCCCCAATTTTCTTGCAAGCGTTCCGAGTAAGGAGTGAATTCTTCGTATTCAGCTACCGACATCCGGTAAGCAACATTTAATTCGGGAGTTTGGTATTGGGCTGTTGCGTCGTGGATGACTTCTTGCATCAGTTTTTCGGCGGAATCCGGCAATTCTGGCAAGTCGTAACCGTTGCCTTTTAAGGCTTTCAATACTTCGTAAATCGAGCCGAAAACGTCCAAGTAAGCGGCTGTTCCGACGTTGCCTTTATCCGGCGGGAAACTGAAAACTGTGATCGCAACTTTTTTATCTAATTTGGGTTTGCGGCGCAGCATTGCCCATTTCATAGCGCGCTGGGAAATTGCTTCGATCCGGTCTTGTAGGGCGATCGCCTTGCCAGTTGCGCCATCTCTTCCCGACAAAATAATCGGTTCGATCGCGCCATCCAACTCGGGAATGGCAATTTGCAAAGCAACTTGAATCGGGTGCAAGCCTAAATCGCTATTTTCCCACTCTTCCGTCGTTTGGAAAACCAGCGGCAAAGCCACCATGTAAGGGCAATTTAGCTTTTTCAAAGTCTCGATCGCCTTCGGGTGATCTTGTTTCGCCGGGCCGCCCACCAGCGCAAAACCAGTCAGAGAAACCACCGCATCAACGATCGGCAGCCCTGCAACACCTTTGGTCCCAACTTCCAAGAAAAAAGTTTCGACTGGTTTCGAGAAGTCCAAACCGCCGGCAAAAATCGGCACCACCCGCGCCCCCATTGCCTCCAATTCCTGCACCATTGCTACATAGTGCGCGTCATCTCCCGTGACTAAGTGAGTCCGCTGCAACACCAAACCGATGCAAGGTGCGAGGGGGTCTTTGAGGTCGGCCGAAATATCTTTGCGGGCGTTGTACCAGGTGAGGTATCCTTTGACATCCTCAAACATCGACGGTGCCAAAGGATGCCAAATTCCCATATCCGGGTAGACAACGGGTTCTTGAAAACTTAGCTGTTCCTGGCCTTTGAATACATATTTATGTGACAGCATCAGCAAGAAGTTTTCCAAGTTTTCTTGGGAACCGCCCAGCCAATACTGGAAACTCAGCATGAAGTTGCGCGCATCTTGGGCTTTGTCGATGGGCAAATATTTCAGCACTTTCGGCAAAGTTTGCAGCAGTTTCAGCATTCCGTCTTGGAAGGAACTCCCGGATTTTTCCTTCCGTTTTTTCATGAATTCGCCGATCGCACTTTTGCTTTGTCCCAACTGTGCCATCGAGAAACTGCCCATTTTATTGAGTCGCATCACCCCTGGCATCGACGGGAAGACGACGGCGACATCCAATCTGTCGCGCAGCGGTTCCACCGCCGCTACCACTTTTTCGGCTAAATCTTCGATGAAAATTAGAGAAGCAATAAATACATTGGCATCTGCCACATCCCGCTTGAAGGCCTCGTAATTTTCCGGGCTGCGGAGTTCCTCGATCAGGTAGCCACTGATTTCTATTGCCAAATTCGGATTTTTCTGGTTTATCGATCGAACCGCTGCCGACAGGGCGCTTTGATACTGCGGTTCCAGTACGACATAGACCACCTTCATTAGCGATCGCCCTTGCAAGTTTTCCGGCACAACGTGGCGAATGGTGGGCTTGACGTGAGTGAACATCCGGTTAGGCTCCTTTAAGATGCTGTTTTCGCGAATCGGGAATTTTTTTATCCCATAAGCATTTTTACCAGAAAACGCTTGCCATTAGGCGATTTGAGCCTGCACATGACACAATTCGACAAATTTAGGTCAAATTTTCGTTACATTTTTTTATAAATTCCTTGAGCAAATACTCCATATTTTGTTTACAAAAATTTACTTGACATATTCATGATTTTGTGAATACGATTAATAGGTTGGATAAAAATAATTAAAAATTAACCAACGATTGAGAAAGAAATCCTGAAAAAAGTTCCAAGTTTTGTAGAATTGATCAAACTTGCGATACAGGAATTAACTGAGCAAAAAAAGGCATCTTTTGTGAATGCAGAATGTAGCCTTCGGATAATTGCTGCGTCATCAAGATTGATATTTTACCAGGAATTTAAAACCATTTCATAACGTCTGTTTTGTGTAAATTCCTGATTGGCGATCGAGTTCATGGAAAGCTAATTGCTATAAACTCTCAAACTCATCAAAACCTTAGGGGGAAAACATGGCTAACTACGCAATTTTCGACGAACAATTCTACCTCGCCTCATATCCTTGGGTCAAACCAGCCATTGACGCAGGAGTCATCTCATCTGGGAGAGAGCACTTTGAAAAATTTGGGCGAGAAGGGGGTCTAACTAAAGTATCGCGTTATTTTGACGAAAATGCTTACCTTGCTGGGAATCCAGACCTCGCACCCTTCGTCCGCACAGTCAACCCAAACGCACCTTTTGCGACCGGCCTCGATCACTTTATCCAGTTCGGTTACGATGAAGGACAGCGCCGCACCCAAGTATCACCCGAATACAACGAAACCTTTTATTTAGCAAACAACTCTGAACTCCAACCGTTTATTCAAAACGGAACTTTCAAATCAGGCTACCAGCATTTCGTTCAATTCGGGGCAAAAGAAGGTCGGTTTGGGACTTCATTTTTTGAACCGGAATACTTAAAAGAAAACCCCGACATCGTGCCGTTTGTCAACTCTGGAAACTTGAGAACTGGCCGGGAACACTTCTTCAATTTTGGACAATTTGAGCCTGCCCGCGACGCGACTTTTGTCGGCACCCGTACCAACGATGTTTTAACTGGTGTTGGCGTGGGCGATGTCGAACTTGTAGGAGTGGAAGTAGGTATAGATCCCCAAGGCAACCGCCAGTATGAAAGCTTTGGCACCAATGAATTCGATGTCTTGATTGGTGCTCCGGGAACCAATACATTCGTACTCGGAGTTCCTGCTACATCCGGTAATTTTAGCCCGACACCGCTGTATTTGGGTAACGGTCAAGCTACCATTCGCAACTTCGACATAGAAAGCGATTTTATCCAACTGCAAGGAACTTCTTTAAACGGCTACAGCCTGACTCCGGTTGGCAACAATTTGTCAATCCAACGTTTTGGAGACGTGCTCGGCGTGATTGAAGGAGGAGCAAGTTTGAATTTGAGTTTCCAAGAATCTAACGGTAACGGTACTTTCTTGATTGGTTAGTCATTGGTCATTAGTCATTAGTCATCGGTCATTGGTCATTAGTTAATACTGATGATTGATGACTTTTTTTGATCGTACTTTACTTTAAACAGCAAACTATGAATTACGATATCTTCGACGAACAATACTACCTTTCGCAATATCCGTGGCTGAAACCAGCCATTGATTCAGGAATCATCAAATCAGGAAGAGAACACTTTGAAAAATTTGGTCAAGCCGCCGGTCTCACAAAAATATCGCGGTATTTTGACGAAGATACTTACCTTGAAGGAAATCCAGACCTTAAACCCTTTGTCCGCACAGTCCATCCAAACGCGCCGTTTGCTACAGGCTTAGATCACTTTATCCAATACGGTTACGAAGAGGGTCGCACTCGCGTATCGCCTGAGTATGACGAAGCGTTTTATGTAGCAACTAACCGAGATTTGCAGCCGTTTATTCAGAATGGAACTTTTAAAAATGGCTACCAGCATTTCATTCAATTCGGGGTAAAAGAAGGTCGTTTTGGAACATCTTTCTTTGAACCGGGATACTTATTCAATGTGTTTGAGACTATCAGCTCTGGAACCTTAAAAACTGGTCGGGAACATTACTTCAAGTTTGGGCAATTCGAGCCAAGCCGCGAGGCAACTTTTGTCGGAACTTCCGGTAATGACATCCTCACAGGTTTAGGGGTAGGGAAGGTCGAATTAATTGGAGTTGAAGTAGGTGTTATCTATCCCGGCCCCCGAAATTATGAAAGTGACGGCAGCAATGAATTCGATACTCTCACTGGCGGTAGCGGCCGTGATAAATTCGTGCTCGGTGACATTGTTGGCTTCAGGGGAGGAACCCTCTCATCCAGACAGTTCTACATCGGCCCAGGTTTTGCTACAATTCGGAACTTTACTCAAGGTCAGGATACCATCCAGACAGGGATTCCCTTAGATCAATTATTGGTGTTTCCAATCAACAATAATCGAGATTTAGCTATCCAAACGAATGGCTTTCCCGTTGTTGAGAATGGAGTTTTCATAGCCAGTCGCTTTGACACAATCGCTGTTGTTGAAGGTGGCGGCAATCTCAATTTGAATCTATTACCAGGATCTAGTGTTATTAGATCTTTCCTTGGGTAGAAATATCGAATCTATTCAGAATTTTCTTTGGGATGCTGTCGTTGCGATCGCACTTTCCTATGCCAATAACTCGCATTGCGCGATCGCACTTTACGTTCTAAAATAAACAACGATTAATTACAAAATCTTTATAGAGCTTAAGCGAGATTTGACTGACGCTTGGAAAAAATCACCCGATCAGGTAATTGTCTCAGTTTCAGACTATTGATAAATTGCATAAACAGCTCATTAAAGCCGCAATAAAAAAACATGGCTAGTTACGCAATTTTTGACGAACAATACTACCTTGCTCAATATCCTTGGGTCAAACCCGCCATTGATGCAGGAGTCATCAAATCTGGAAAAGAACACTTTGAAAAATTCGGTCAAGTCGGTGGCTTAACCAAAGTATCGCGGTATTTTGACGAAGCTACTTACCTTGCTGGCAACCCAGATATCGCTGCCTTAGTCCGCACCCCCAGCAACCCAAATGCACCTTTTGCGACGGGCCTAGACCACTTTATCCAATATGGTTACGAAGAAGGTCGCACTCGCGTATCGCCTGAGTATGACGAAGCGTTTTATGTAGCAAATAACCGACAGTTGCAGCCATTTATTCAGAATGGAACTTTTAAAAACGGCTACCAGCATTTCGTTCAATTCGGCATCAAAGACGGTCAGTTTGGGACTTCTTTTTTTGAAAAAGAATACTTAAATAAATACTCCGATGTTCAGTCGTTTGTCGAATCGGGAGCGTTGAAAACTGGTCGGGAACACTACTTCAATTTCGGCAAAAACGATCCAAGCCGCTCTGCGACTTTTATCGGAAGTTCCGGGAATGACATCATTACCGGTGCTGGGGTGGGGAATACCGAATTAATTGGAGTTGAAGTAGGTTTAGGTACAGGTGGTGCTTTTTCCATCCCCGGCCGAAATTATGAAAGTGAGGGCAGTAATGAATTCGATACTCTCACTGGCGGTAGCGGCCGCGATAAATTCGTACTCGGAGACGTTGTACAAGGTACTGGTGGTAAGGGATACAGTTCCCCAACAAAGTTATATATCGGGTCTGGTTTTGCTACAATTCGGAACTTTACCCAAGGTCAGGATAGCATTCAGCTAGCAACAAGCGATATCCAACCTTCTTTAGATAAATTCTTGATATTTACCATCAACAACAATCGAGATTTAGCTATCCAAACGAACGGCTTGTTCGTTTACTTTCCAGATGGAACTTCGGGAATTAGTAGCTTTGACACGATCGCTGTTATTGAAGGCGGCGGAAATCTCAAGTTGAATCTCTTACCAGAATCTAGAGGTTCTCTACCTCTACTTGGCTAGAAATCTCGAAGCTATTGGGAATTTGGTTGATTGCTGCTGAGAAGTGCGATCGCTCTTTCAAAAAAAGTGCGATCGCACTTTTGTGTTTGCCATCAAAATAATAAAACAGGCTTAACAATAATTAACTTGACATACTGAGTTAGTAGAATTAGTAATAGTAGTTTAAGTTTAACAGACAAGTAAGCAGACTAAGCTTAGAGCAAAATTTATGACTAATTATGACATTTTTGACGAACCATACTACCTGGCGCAATATCCTTGGGTAAAACCTGCTATTGATGCAGGAATTATAAAATCCGGCAGAGAACACTTTGAAAAGTTCGGTCAAGCCGGCGGCCTGACCAAAGTATCGCGTTACTTTGACGAAGAAACCTATCTAGCTCAAAATCCAGATATTGCTCCCCTGCTTCGCACCCCAAACAATCCAAACGCGCCTTTTGCGTCTGGCATCGATCACTTTATTCAGTTGGGCTACGAACAGGGTCGCACCCGCGTGTCACCTGAATACAACGAAGAGTTTTATTTGGCAAATAACTCAGAGTTGCGATCGTTCGTTCAGAACGGAACGTTCAAATCAGGCTACCAGCATTTCATTCGATTCGGACTCAAAGACGGTCGTTTTGGGACTTCATTTTTTGAACCGGAATACTTAAAAGAAAACCCCGACCTTGTGCCGTTTGTCAACTCGGGAGCTGTGAGAACCGGTCGAGAACATTATTTCAAATTTGGGCAATTTGAGCCTAGTCGCTCTGCTACTTTTGTCGGAAGCCGCGGCGATGATATCCTCACTGGTGTAGGGGTAGGGAATGCCGAATTAATTGGAGTTGAAGTAGGTATCGATCCCCAAGGCAATCGGCAGTATGAAAGCTTTGGAAGTGATGAATCTGATGTCCTGATCGGCGGCCCTGGGAAGGATACATTCGTACTCGGAGTTCCTGCTACCTCCGGTAATCCCACATCCCGTACACTCTATGCGGATATCACCGGTATAGTTACAATTCGGAACTTTGATAAAGACAATGACAAGATCCAGTTGGCAGGCTCACCCGATATCTACACAACAATGGAGGATGCTAACGAGTTCATAATCCTCAGCCCAAGATATGAAACAATTGGTATTATTGAGGGAAAAAATTTATCTTTTTCTACAACTCAGCCACAGGGAGACGGCACTTTCTACCTATTCCTTAAATAACCGGAACCTCGGTTATCTATTTCTCGGTTAACATGGTAGGTGCGTTAATAACGCACGCTACTTAACTCAGATTATAGCAGTTGCCAAATTGCTGTCGATAGCGATCGAGTTGTTCTTCGGCTGGCTCAGCTTTTGCTTCGGTTGTCAAATACCGAGAACCGTGTTCATCGGGTCAGTCTCGAATAGTACCATGACAAAAAGTCGACAACTTTATTAATTAATTTTACGCTTCAAAAACCAGGTTTCTAAATATAAAAATCATTAAATCCGTAGTATAAAAACATGGCTAACTACGCAATTTTTGACGAACCATACTACCTGGCGCAATATCCTTGGGTGAAGCCCGCTATTGATGCAGGAATTATAAAATCCGGCAGAGAACACTTTGAAAATTTCGGTCAAGCCGGTGGCCTGACCAAAGTATCGCCTTACTTTGACGAAGAAACCTATCTAGCTCATAATCCAGATATTGCTCCCTTTGTTCGCACCGCCAATAATCCCAACGCGCCTTTTGCGTCTGGTTTAGACCAATTTATTCAGTTTGGCTACGAAGAAGGCCGCACCCGCGTGTGACCTGAATACAACGAAGATTTTTATTTAGCAAATAACCGAGAACTGCTACCACTTGTTCAGAACAGAACTTTCAAAAATGGCTACCAGCACTTCATCAAATTCGGAAATAAAGAGGGCAGATTTGCGACTTCATTTTTGGAACCGAAATACTTAAGGGACCACCCCGACATCGCGCCGTTCGTCAACTCAGCAGCCTTGAAAACTGGTCGAGAACATTATTTCAAATTTGGGCAATTGGAGCAGGGGCGCTCCGCTACTTTTGTCGGAAGCCGGGGCAATGATATCCTCACTGGTGTAGGGGTAGGGAATGTCGAATTAATTGGAGTTGAAGTAGGCTCCTACAGCAGCCCACTGACTGAAAGTGACGGCAGCAACGAATTCGATACTCTGATTGGCGGTACGGGTCGCGATACATTCGTGTTCGGGGAAACTTTAATAAGCAGTAAAGGGTTTTTTCGTGGAGTTAAAACTTTCTACATTGGGCAAGGTTTTGCTACTATTCGCAACTTTACGCAAGGTCAGGATAGAATCGAGATCAAAGCGCCTTCCTTAGATTACTAAATTCTGGTTCCCACCAACAATAATCGAGATTTAGCTATCCAAACGAACGGCTATCCCGTTGGTAAAAATGGAGTTACCGAAATTAGTAGCTTTGACACGATCGCAGTTATTGAAGGTGGCGGAAATCTCAAGTTGAATTTATTACCACAATCTTCTTTTGGGGTACTTTTACTTGGATAGAAATATCGCAGCTATTCGGGATTTGTCTGATTGCTGCTGGGGAGTGCGATAATTAATTGTACCCTCCAGAAACCGGGTTTCTCCAATAAACCCGGTTTCTAAGTCTTTAATGGCGATCGCGCGCTAGCTTCAAAACCTCAACCGCATCTTTGTGACCCTCCGAAGACGCCCAAATTAACGCAGTCCAAGTATTATTATCATACGCTTTGATATCAGCTCCTTTATCGATTAAAAATTCCACAACTGGAGTGCGCCCGCTGCCTGCAGCACTCATCAAAGCCGTCAAACCAAAATTAGTTTTAGCATTCACATCCGCCCCCGCCTCCAGCAAAAGCTGTACAATCTCCGTATGTCCGGCAGCAGCGGCACTCATTAACGGCGTCCACCCGTCATTATCCTGACTGTTGGGCCCGGCACCTGCAGCCAGCAATTTTTTGACGATCGCCGGATTGCCAGCCTCAGCCGCAGTCGTCAAAGCAGTCGCACCTTCCTCATCTTTGGCATTGATATCTGCACACTGTTCGATCGCACTTTCTACAGCCACAAGATCACTCGTCTTGACGGCATTAATTAAATCTGTCATAAAATCTCCGTTGCATCCTTTCAAATTTTAAATCCTATGGCAGTAGATATTTTAATCCTCTCCAACGGCCCCGGAGAATTGGCAACTTGGGTGCGTCCCGCCGTGCAAGCTTTGCGCGAGCAGTTGGGAAACGCGGGTACTCAAGCCCGCATCTCTGTGGTGCTGTCCCCCTGTCCGCACGCCACGGGGAAAGAAGCGCAATTCGCATCTTCCTACCCAGAAGTTGACAGAGTGCAAGCACCGGAGCATTTTTTTCCATTCTTATTGTCGGGCAAAACTGCTGAAAATTGGGATTGGTATGAAACAGGAGTTGTTTTGTTTTTAGGTGGCGATCAATTTTTTACGGTTGTTATTGGCAAAAGGCTAAAATATCGCACTGTTATTTATGCTGAATGGGACGCGCGGTGGTATCGATGGATTGATAAATTTGCGGTGATGAAACCACAAATTTTTGGTAAAATTCCCCAAAAATATGCTAATAAATTTACAGTTGTCGGAGATTTGATCGCAGAAGTAGGTAATCGAAAATCGGACGCCAAAGATGGGGCAGTACCCCTACAGAAAATAGAATTAATTGGATTGTTGCCCGGTTCTAAAGCTGCGAAATTAGCTTTAGGTGTACCGTTATGTTTGTCGATCGCCCAATCCATCCACCACATCCGCCCTGAAACTCGCTTTGTTATTCCCGTTGCTCCTACCATAGATGTGCAAACTCTAGCAGGTTTTGCCGACCCTGAACAAAATCCTTACCTGCATTTATTTGAGAACGCTAGCGCCGAACTTCATTTAACAGAACGGCCGTTTTTGCAGACAGCAAATGGTTTACAAATAGAACTTTGGACGCAGACACCCGCTTACGATTTGCTATCAGAATGCAGCCTGTGTTTAACTACTGTGGGAGCGAATACTGCGGAATTAGGTTCGTTAGCCGTACCGATGATTGTTTTGATTCCGACGCAGCAATTGGATGCGATGAAAGCTTGGGATGGTTTGCCGGGATTGCTGGCAAGTTTGCCGTTAGTCGGTTCAGTTTTTGCGACGGTGATTAATTGGCTAATCTGGCAATTGGGAAAGGGAAAGCTTTATGCTTGGCCGAATATTTGGGCACAGGAGGAGATTGTGCCGGAGTTAATTGGCAAGCTGGAACCGGAAGTAATTGCTCAATTGGCGATCGACTATCTGAGCCATCCTGAAAAATTAGCACAGATGGGCGATCGATTGCGTGCGGTTCGAGGAGAATCGGGGGCGGCGAAAAAAATTGCTGAATTGGTTTGTGAAGAAATTGAGGTGCAATCTAATTGTCATAAGAATTAGATTTTTTTATTTTTAACCGCACAGGAACGCGGATGAACGCTGATTTAATCCAGATTAATTGGTAAAAACAGGCAAAAGAAAGTTTATTTTCTCTTGCCTGTTTATTATCCAAAAACTGGATTTGCTTTCAAGTTAAGCTCGATCGTGCTTAGCAATCACCCAAACAGCGTGAATGATGCCGGGAATAAAGCCCAAAAACGTGAGAACCAGGTTGATCCAAAAATCAGTACCGATGCCAACCGTCAAAAATACGCCCAGCGGGGGAAGAAAAATGGCAGCGACTATGCGAATTAAATTGTTCATCTCAGTTACTCCAACCTACATTTCTCTTTCAATTTAACTTCACTGACCAACCGAACCTTTCCCGAAAAACTTAGGCGGTGCTGCCATAGTGTAAACTTCGGTTTCAGCGGCGATTACCTGCCGTAAGTGACCGGGAAGCTGCATCAACCCCAACAGTGTAATCCCGTCGAACATCCGCAACCCGCCAGTTGTTTTCTCGGCGAGTAATTTGTCAGTAACTTCGGGATCTGGTCGCGTATTTATTTCTTGATTAGAAGCTATCGCAAAACCCCAAGGAGCTCCATAAGTAGAAATAAAGCTGGTGCAGGATTGAACATTGGAGAAAACAGATTTCAGGGTATTTACAATGCGAGCGTGCATTTTCATTTCTGCGGGAGAAACGGGGCCCGCTTGCACTACGAAATATCCGTTAGGTGACATTACGCTGCGAACTTTCTCAAAATACTCTTTGGTAAACAACTGGAAAGATGGGCCTTCTTCAATGGGATCGGACAAGTCAGAAATGACAATATCCCAATCATTGTCAGTTTTATCTAAATAGTCCAAAGCATCGCCAATTACTACTTCGCAGCGGGGGTCGTCAAAGGCGTTTTGGTGCATTTCTGGGAGGTGTTCGCGGCAAGCTTCTACTACTTCGCCGTCAATGTCGATCATCACGACTTTTTCAACTGTTTTCCAGCGCAGCACTTCTCTAATTGTAGCTCCTTCTCCGCCGCCGAGAACGAGGACTTTTTTGGGGCTACCGTGACAAATCATGGCTGGGTGTACCAAGGGTTCGTGGTACAGAAACTCGTCGCCTGTACAAGATTGCCACTTACCGTCCAAAACTAAGCCTTTGCCGTAAGTACCGGTCTGAACTACGTACATTTCTTGATAGGCTGTTTTCTTGTAAGCAAGCACCGCGATGACGCCATGAACGTAAATATCCCAGGGGGTAATGTACTCGCTCATCCAAAAGTCTGCACGAACTTCGCTACCTGACATCAATTACTCTCCAAATATAAACTGCTGTGTCGATGTTGTCACAAGTAGTAGTTCTTAACACAAAATGGTGCGGGTGTGTGAGTACGATCGACACATTAAAGTGAGATTTCGGAGGAATGGTATAGTGTGATTGCGTTCTGGGAACTCGCAAGTGGCTTGGTACTTGAGATTGCTTGTGGGCGATCGCGCGCCCAGTCGATCGCACTTTTCCCATCGCCCCCGGTCGATCGCACTCACATTTAATATTTTCGCCAGCAACGCCGGCGGGTTTTGTACAAAGGTTGTCTGAATCGGGCAATTTTTCGCGCTGGGCCGACCTTTATAAGTTTGCGATCGGCCTGCTTATTTATCAATAATCCGATAAAAACCCCGCCAATGTGAGAGCATGGAATAAAAATAGCGATCTGTTTTAACCAGATTTGTTATTAATAACTTGACAATTTGAATGTATCTTAGATAAAATTTTTCAATCCACCAATACGAATGGAATGTTAGTTTTGTTTGACAAGAATGCAGGCTCTATGTGCGACGAATTTATAACTAAGTAAAGGTTACAAATAAATTCTGTAATAAAAACGCTCTTACACTATTTTTCTTTTCAAAAAAATAGCCTATGGAACCAACAGACTGGGAAAAAATAATCAAAAAGCTGGAAAATGAAAATCTAATTTTGCGGAAAAAACTAGAAAATTCGGAAGCCGAACGCAGCCAATCAGAAGCCCTTAATAAAAAAAAAGAATCTTTGTTAAAAATACTAAGTGAGGATTCGAGAGATTCAGAAAAAAAATTAAAAGCAAGAATATCTACACTAGAAAAAGCTCTGAACAACCAGCAAACTATGCAGCTCAAATTAATCGAAACCGAAAAAATGTCGGCTTTGGGCATTTTGGTAGCTGGGATCGCCCACGAAATAAACAATCCAGTTAACTTCATCTATGGCAATATTACCTATGTCAATGACTACGCAGGCGACATTTTAAAATTGCTCGCAATGTACCAAGACCGGTACCCCGAAACAGATGCAGAGATTGAAGATTTTTTGGAAAAAATTGACATCGACTTTCTGCGCGAAGATTTGTTAAAAACTATTTCGTCAATGAAAGTTGGCTCCGAGCGTATCCGCGAAATTGTGCTAACTTTACGCAACTTTGCGCGGGTAGATGAAGCTGAAAAAAAACCAGTTAATATTCACGAAGGCATTGAGAGCACCTTGTTAATTTTGCAGCACTTAACTAAAGAAAAATCAGGTATTTCCGCTATAAAATTCCTTAAAAATTATGGCTCTTTGCCCAAGAGCGAGTGTTATGCTGGGCAATTAAATCAGGTGTTTATGAACATAATTAATAATGCTATTGATGCCCTGCGGGAGCGAGAGCAAAAGTCTTCACGGGAGGAGATAGAAGCCAACCCTCTCCAGATGACCATTACTACTTCTATTATTTGCGAAAATTGGGCAAGAATTAGCATCAAAGATAATGGTTGCGGGATGAGTAAAGCTGTAAAATCGAAAATTTTCGATCCGTTTTTTACCACCAAACCAGTTGGTCACGGGACGGGTTTGGGGCTGTCCATTAGCTATCAAATTATTGTGGACAAACACGGCGGGAGGTTGGAGTGTATCTCCGCAATTGGAGAAGGGACTGAATTGGTGATCGAGATTCCGATCGCCAAATCCAGCAGCTAAGATCGATCGATCGAGCTAAACTGAGGGATAATGAAAACTCCCTTTGACCGCGGCTCCTCCTAGTTTGATGTGCAACCCTATGTCTACTGTCACTTTTGGTTTGTCAACCCCTATAGCGGCAGAGGCCGGGGCATCCTACGGCAGCAGCGAACCGCCACAGCGCCCCACCGTGCGGGCAGAGTGGATCGAGGTATTGGTGGACTCTCCTTTCAGGGTTGCGGGCGACTCCCCAGGGGAGGAAAATAAGTTATTTACCTATCGTTTACCTGCGGAACTTACCGTGCAACCAGGGGATATTTTGAGTGTACCCTTTGGCAGTCAACAGGTAGGGGCGATCGCGATTCGGTTCATTTCTCAACTGCCGCCCGACTTAGATCCCACAAGGGTTAAAGAGGTCGAAGATGTTGTCAGTGCGGGTTTTTTCCCACCTACTTACTGGGAATTGCTCGATCGCATTGCCACCTATTATTGCACACCTTTAATTCAAGTAATTAGAGCCTCACTGCCGCCCGGTTTGTTAAGCCGTTCCGTGCGCCGAATTCGCTTAATTAAGGACGCAATTTCTCCAAATGCCGAAACATTCCTCAATCCCGCAGCGAGTCAAATTTTGCAATTGCTGCAAGCTCAAAAAAACGGCGATTACACTTGGCAATACCTCCAGCGCCAAGTTAAGGGAAGTTATCGGGGATTGAAAGATTTATTGAAACGCGGTTGGGTAGAAAGTTATTTAGAACCTCCCACTCCTCCCAAACCACAACTCAAACCGGCAGTGACATTAATTGCTAGGGCATTTGTCACAGATTTAACCAAGCGGCAACAAGAAGTATTGGAAGTTTTGCGGCGCGGCGGCGGTGAAATGTGGATGAATGATTTGTTGAGAATTTGCAGCGCGAGTTCTTCCGTTGTCAAAGCTTTGGAACAAAAAGGTAGCGTTGTAATTGACCAAAGGGAAATTCTTAGGGGCGATCGCGGAATTTCTCAATTGCCAGATGCACCCAAAACTTTAACTCATTTTCAAGCTCAAGCCTTAGCGTTTATTAACTCTTTTTCGGGATTCCGTCAAGTGCTGCTGCACGGAGTTACAGGTTCCGGGAAAACCGAAGTGTATTTGCAGGCGATCGCCCCAATCTTAGCCAGCGGCAAATCCGCCCTCGTACTGGTTCCCGAAATCGGTTTGACACCACAACTTACCGATCGATTCCGCGCCCGTTTTGGCGAGCAAATTTGCGTGTACCACAGCGCCCTATCCGACGGCGAACGTTACGATACATGGCGTCAGATGCTGACTGGAACCCCGCAAATTGTCATCGGCACGCGATCGGCCATTTTTGCGCCTTTACCTCACCTCGGCTTAATTATCCTCGATGAAGAACACGACAGCAGCTTCAAACAAGACCAACCAGCTCCCTGCTACCACGCCCGCACCGTTGCCAAATGGCGCGCCGAATTAGACAATTGTCCCTTAATTTTAGGTTCCGCAACGCCAGCTTTAGAGACTTTTGTCGGGACGCGCCGAGATTATTACTCACTACCAACCATCCATTATTTATCATTGCCCGATCGCATTTATTCCCGCCCGATGCCGCCCGTGGAAATAGTCGATATGCGCCAAGAATTGCGGCAAGGGAATCGCTCAATTTTTAGTGCTTCCCTGCAAAACGCCTTAGAACAATTGCAAGCCAGACAACAGCAAGGTATCCTGTTTATTCACAGAAGAGGACACAGTACCTTTGTGTCTTGCCGGAGTTGCGGCTATGTGATGGAATGCCCGAATTGCGATGTTTCTCTGTCTTATCACCACGTAGGCGAAGCAACAGCAGAAATATTGCGCTGTCACTACTGCAACCACACGGAACGACACCCCCAAAACTGCCCGGAATGCCGTTCTCCCTACTTCAAAAACTTTGGCAGCGGCACTCAGCGAGTCGAACAGGAATTAACGAGATTGTTTCCAGAATTGCGGGCAATTCGGTTTGACAGCGATACGACTAGAAATAAGGGCGACCACCGCAGATTGTTAACGCAATTTGCTAATGGAGAAGCTGACATTTTGTTGGGTACGCAAATGCTGACGAAAGGGCTAGATTTAGCTGGAGTCACATTGGTGGGAGTTGTGTCTGCTGACGGGTTGCTGAACTTATCGGATTATCGGGCAAGCGAACGAGCTTTTCAAACATTAACTCAAGTCGCGGGCCGTGCGGGCAGAGGCGACGATCCGGGGCGGGTAATTATTCAAACTTACACTCCCGAACACCGGGTTATTCAAGCAGTTAGGCGGCACGAATATGCGGGTTTTGTGGAAACAGAATTAGCAGAAAGAGCAGCGCTGAATTATCCTCCTTCGGGGCGGCTGATTTTGTTGCGGTTGAGCAGTGTAGATGCGGCGGAAGTTGCGGTGACGGCGGTACAATTGGCGTCTGTTTGTCAGGAATATATTCAGCGATTGTCTGTACCGGGGTGTGAGTTGTTGGGGCCTGCACCTGCGGCGATTATGCGGGTGGCAAATCGCTATCGGTGGCAGATTTTGCTGAAGTTGCCTTTGGATGAGTCGGTGGATGTGTCGGATTTGATCGGATTGCGCGATCGCACGCCGCGTTCTGTTAGTTTAACTATTGATGTCGATCCGTTGAATTTTGGTTAAAAAATTTGATGGGCTGTGTTGTAATTTAGTTGGTAGGAAAAAATAGAATACCCATATCCCCGACTTCTTTAATAAGTCGGGGATATAACAGCGAGAGCGTTTTACGTTTACAGTCCTGGACGCACTTACTCTATATGTAGGGTGCTTGTGGGCGCACCTTACCGCTATGGGTAGTGTGTAAAGCCAATTTTTGCGTAAGCCCTGGTTTAATTAGAGTGACCTACCTTAGTGGTGCAGAAAACTCCTGAGATGCTTAAGGAGCCTAGAGAATCATAGTTAATGGAGAAAAGGGGCTTGCGCCGTGGTTCGATTGTTTTAGCGAA
>NZ_JAUBQQ010000059.1:0-37876 GCF_036701335.1 Microcoleus sp. Pol12B5
GGATTTTAAAATCCCAAAAGCCTTTCGACCCCAATTATTTGACTGCTACCCCTTGACAGGTCAAGACAGTATCTACAGCAATTATGGGCGAAGCGAAGCGGAAGCAATTAACCGGACACGAGCTAACTAATAATAAATAACTAATCGCCAATAACTAATAATTACTGACTACTGACGAATTGATGCTACAGCCGATCGCAAATTGCCTTGAAACTCGCCCAAAATTCGATCGCACTCTTCCTTCTCCAAATTAGTCCAGTGCATCATCAAAGCTAACTTAACAGACTTGCCACTTTTTTCCAGCAAAAAACCCGCCTCATCCCGGTTCAAATCAGTCAAATCCTGCAACATCCGCACAGCCCGATCGCGCAATTTCTTATTAGTCACCGCCACGTCAACCATCCGATTGCCGTAAACCTTCCCCAGCTTCACCATTACCCCAGTCGAAATGATATTTAAAGCCATTTTTGTGACTGTACCCGCTTTCAAGCGCGTCGAACCAGCGACTACCTCCGGGCCAACCAACAACCGAATATCAACATCAGCCTCAAAATTCACTTGTTCGACGGGTACGCAGGCCATAAACACAGTCTTCGCCCCCCGCTGGCGCGCCGCCTGCAAAGCGCCCGCCACAAACGGCGTCGTACCTCCAGCCGTAATCCCGACAACTACATCTAAATTGGTAATTTGACGGTGGGCGATCGCCTCGGCCCCATCCTCAGCCCGATCCTCCAAATCCTCCGAACTCCGCACCAAAGCCCCCGCACCCCCGGCAATTATGCCCTGTACGAGTTCTGGTGGCGTGCAGAAGGTGGGGGGACACTCGGCCGCATCCAGCACCCCCAAGCGGCCGGAAGTACCGGCACCGACATAAAACAGGCGACCTCCTTGACGCAGAGACTCGGCTGCAAAGTCGATCGCTTGGGCTAACTGTTCGCGGGCACGGGCGATCGCGCTTAAGGTTTGGGCGTCTTCCCGGTTGAACAAGTCCACTAATTCGATCGAACTGAGTTGGTCTAAATTCTCGCTGTTGGCATTCACCTGTTCAGTCAGCAGATGGCCCCGTTCTTCCAAATTCTTCATTTTTTGTTAGTTGTTAATTGTCAGTTGTCGGCTAGTCCGTGGAGGGGGTAGGCACGGGGACACTACCCCTACAAAACGATGATTTCCCTGAGAATGAAAGCGCCCTGCCTTCTTCCCTTTTCCGTCTTCACCTCGAATCTCAATATCCATCCGTTAAATCCCGTATACTACTCGTTGCCGAACTTCCTATTACAAAAGTCCTTCGAGTCGGCGACGAATAGAATCCAGTTCGTTTTGGGAAACCTCAGAATCAGGTTCGGGTTCGGGCTCGGACTCCGGCTGCCACTGAGTCTGTGTTACATTGTCTTCTGGCGGAATAGCCAGCGCGCCCGCGGGGACAAGTTCCCAATCATAATCAACACTGTCGCAGAACTCCTTAATTTCCTCCTCGTCGATCGCCTCGACAGTGGGCTCGGGGAAATCCTGAGCTTCCAACATCACGCCAAAGCGGGTGGCGTCGTCTTCTGACTCAAACATCAGAACTTTGTTGCGATCGCCGAGTTGAATGGTATGAATTCCCTCATTCTCGGTGCGGGCATTGAAGAGTAAGACGAACACTCGCATAAGTTTTAAAGACCTTCTTAACCACCGTTTTTTTATCTTAGAAGCGATCGGGCAACCGATTTTAAATTTTATATTTTAGATTTTAGATTGACCACCGATCCTGCACTAGCGAGATCGAAATGAGTTGGGGCATTTGGACGACTTGGTTTGATATTTTAGATTTTAGATTGACCACCGATCCTGCACTGCGGGGGGAATCTAGAGGATTTGGAAAAGTTGGAGGACTTGGTTTTAGGTAATGTTGCGTGTTTTGATTAAGTTCGGTAAAGGTTTCTGGAGTCTACCCTGGAGTGGGACGTGCCTTTTGCCTTCGTTGGGCCCGATCGGCACTTCCGACCTCACTTCTGAGTCTACCAAAGGCAGGAGCCACCCTGGCGAATCACAGAAATTCTACCTGTCTAAAATCGGCTGATTCCCTTAATTCCTGAATTCTCTGATTTTTGAGAAACACCCATGACTAACTCGGACGATAACAAAAATCAACTCGCACCCCGTCCCCACCGCCGCTGGTGGCGTCTGCTGCTGCTTAGCGGTACGGGATTGGGCATTATCGCCTTGGTTGGGGCGGTGCTAGCTCAGGCGTGGGTGCGGGCAAATTTAGCTCCTTTGGTGGAAACTGAAGTCAGTCAGTTGCTGAAGCGGCCCGTGCAACTCGGACGTTTGGAGGGATTTTCTCTGACAAGTTTGCGGTTTGGCCGATCGACTTTACCTGCAACTCCTACCGATCCGGATTACGCTTCTACAGAAGCAGTTAAAGTAAAGTTTTCGGTTTTGCAACTGCTGTTCACCCGCACTCTCAAATTAGATATTACTTTAGTTCAAGCCAACGCTTATATCGAACAGGATGCTAAAGGCCGCTGGGTTAATCTTCCAACTGCGGAGCGGAAATCTCCGGGTTTATTTAAAACTGAAGTTGAAGCAATTAGAGCTGAAAATGCCGCTGCTGTTTTGGTGCCGAGTCCCGCAGTCGGGCAGAAAACTTCGGCTCCTATTTCTGTAAGTCTGAGAAATGGCAGTGCTCTATTTCGCGACCAAAATCAGCGCGTTCTCTACGAAGTAAACGGTCAGTTTACTAATAGCGATAATTTTATAGTTAAAGCTGATTCTATGTTACCTGCAGCTCAAACTAACCTGCAGTTGCAAGGTCAAAATTTGCCTTTGCCCGACCTCGCTCGCTTGCTAAGGCTTTCCAGCATTTCTTTACAAAAAGGTCTAGCTAATGGCAATTTGACCGTGCAAGTGCGAGAGAATAAAGTATCGGGAATTACCGGAACCGCTAGTTTTGGAGGCGTGCAAGCGAGTATTGCTCCCTTGAAACAAATCGTACAAAATAGCAGCGGTCAGTTGCGGTTTCAGGGAACTAATGTGATTGTCGATAGTTTGGCGGCTAATTACGGTCTAATTCCGCTGAGAATAGCAGGAACAGTTGCAACTGGAACTAATTTTAATTTGGAGAACGCTAGCTTCAATCTGATAACTAACGTGCAACCAGTGGCTTTTGCAAGTGTTGTCAGTGCGGTGGAGACAGAGTTAGGGCAGAAAGTAGTATTGCCCGTTGCTGTTGCGGGGGAGGTGAAGGCGGATGTCAAGCTGACTGGAACCGTCGATCTGCCGGTGCTCACAGGTACGATCGCCTCGACAAAACCCGCTACGGTCGATCGACTGCAATTAAACAATATTAGCACTAATTTTAAATTGGAACGGGGGAGAATGGCTCAAACCCCAACTCCTAATTCTCAATCTTCTATTCCCCCGTTTTCGTCTTTAGGTTTGACTTTGAGCGATATTTTGGTAGTGCCGGCGGCGGGGGGGAAAATTGGCGGTAAAGGTGAAGTCGATATAGCTTTAAAAAGTAAGAATTTGCCATCGGGTTTGGTGTTTGACTTCCAAGTTGAAAATGTACCCGGAGACGCGATCGCCCAAATTTACGCTCTCCCGATTCCTGCTACTGTTACAATTGGCAGTGTCTCCGCTAAAGCTCAAATTTTCGGCCCGTTAGACAACATTCAAGCTAGAGTTCAATGGCAAGCACCGCAAGGGACTTTCCCCGCTGCGGGCGAAATTAGAGCCGCAAGGAATTCGGCGGATTTGCAAAATACTGTTGTGAAAATTGGCGACGCTTCTGTTAACGTGGATGCTGCGCTAAAAGACCGTCAGTGGCAAGCTATCATCGAGGGCGATCGGGTTGCCCTCAACAGTTTGCAGCAAGTTCTGCCAGACCTTAATTTGCCTCCTGAAGTAGCTGGTTTGTTCAGCGGAACCGTCGAAGCAGCAGGAACTCTGGACGATTTGACTTTAAATGCGATCGCTGCGACGGGCAAAGGAACGCTGAGTATTGCTGACAGTATTGTTGATGTTAATGGCGAACTAGAATCTGGTCGCTGGCAAGTTTTTGGCAACACTGAAAAAGTGGCTGTAAATCAATTAATTGATATTGGCTTGCCGCTATTAACACGGGAAACGCCAGCCAATCGGGAGAATATAGAAGCTAAAATCCAAAATTTTAAAGCGTTAAACGGACAGCTAGCCGGTAAATTTCAAGCTGCGGGAAATGTTGACGACTTAACGGCTGGCGGAATCAATGTTACTGGCAACGGTAGGCTCAATTTTGCCGACAGCAATGTGAATTTACAAGGAGAATTGGTAGCGGGAAACTGGCAAGCAACAGCAGAAACAGATCGCACTTCCATCAGCCGCTTGGTAGATTTGACACTGCCGATTTTAGATGTGGCTTCAGCATTCAATACCGAAAATCAGCAATCTGCCAATCTCAATAATCTAAAATCCAAAATCCAAAATCTAAAATCGATTGACGGACTACTATCGAGTCAATTTACAGCATCGGGAAGTCTAGACAATTTGACTGCTAGCAGCATCAATGCCAGTGGCAGTGGCAGACTCAATCTTGCCGGCAGTGATGTTAATTTAAAAGGAGAATTGGTAGCCGGAAACTGGCAAGCAACAGCAGAAACCGATCGCACTTCCATCAGGCGCTTAGGAGATTTAGGATTGCCGCTGTTAGATGTTGGCTTAGCTTTCGCTGCTGACAATCCCCAAACAGTCGCCAATATCAACAATCTAAAATCAAAAATCAAAAATCTCCAATCGCTTGACGGACAAATATCCAATCAAATTCAAGCCCGCGGCAGTCTTGATAATTCAACCGCCGCTAACATAGGCGTCAGCAGCAGCGGCATACTCAATATAGGGGACGGTACTCTTGCTTTTAGAGGTAAATTAGAAGACAGACGCTGGCAAGCTTTCGCCGATGCCGATCGAGTTATTCTCAGTCGCTTAGAACAAACTGTTCGCAATCTCCAACTGTTTCCACTAACGGCGACTTTGCCTAAAGGATTTGACGGCAGAGTTAACGGCGAATTCCAAGCAGCGGGTAGTTTGGATAACTTGACAGCGAAGGGAATTAATGCTAGCGGAGAAGGAGTGATTGTGGTCGATCGACTCGGGGCGATCGATACTACAGCAAAATTAGAAAACGGCAACTTGCAAGCATTGCTGGAAACCAACGGAATTGCCGTCAGTAATTTAGAACAAACCCTCAAACAAACAGGTTTGCTGACAGCGGATTTACCGCCAGAAATTAACGGAACCCTCGACGGCCAAGTCCGCATTCTGGGAACAGTAGATAATCTAACCGCCAACGGCATCACCGCCAACGGCGACGGACAAATTCGACTCGCCAACGGCGGAGGAATTGTCAATGCTAAAGGCAGCGCCGCATCGGGGAATTGGCGCGCGTCAATCGAGGGCGAGCAAATTGCTCTAAGTCGCTTCCAGCAAGCCTTTGAATCCCAGCGACAAAGCTTGCAAACCGGAGGTGTAGTATCTCGTACCCCAAATCTCCCCCAGCTTGGAGGACTGTTTAACGGCAATATCAATTTATCCGGCCCGATTGCGGCGGGCACGGGGGCACCGCCCCTACAAAATGTTCGCGCCGGTGGCAGTTTCCGCATCTCGGAATTGCCGTTTTTGAACCAACCTTTTGAGGCAGTATTTAATTGGGACGGCAAACGGGTGGAAATTGAGAACGCTACAACTCCGGGTTTGACAGCAAACGGCTTTGTTAACGTCGAACTCGAAGGTAGAGGAGGGCCCTCAATTTCCAACTTAGATTTGGATGTCAGACTCTCGAACTTTAACCTGGAAGCCTTACCAGCAGAACAACTAGGATTTTTGTCTACAATTGCGGACAAAAATTCCTCACAGCAAAACCCACCCCTGCGCGGCAATGTAGATTTTACCGGCAGCCTTACCGGAACCCTCGCCGCCCTCAGCTTAGTTGGCGACGTGGAAGTCCGAAATTTAGCAGTAAATCAAATCGCTTTTGACCCGGTACTGGCGGGGAGTGTGAATGCGGATGCTGGGAAAAGTGTAGATTTGCGTTTGGCCGGTCGCCAAGACAAAATCGAAGTAGCTTTAAATCAATCTTTTCTGCCGACATCTTTCTTAATTCAACGCGGGGAATCCGTGGCTAGGGGCCAAACCGAGGGAGAAACTTTGCGAGTTAATTTAAGCGATTTTCCCCTCGCTGCTTTGAATCTATCACCCGGTAAAGATGCTGGTTTGGGGCCGATAACTGGTACGGTTTCGGGACAAGTAAATGTGCCCGGTTGGAAGATGCCGTTAAATCCGGCGACTTTGCAAGCAAGCGGACAAATTGCGATCGCTCAACCGGCGATCGGCTACATTAAAGGTGACAGTTTCCAAGGGGAATTCAGCTACGCTAACGGCAGCGCCACTCTCACAAACGGACTTTTCCGCCAAGGCAGCGGTCAATACTTAATTTCCGGTAATGTTCAAACAGGCGCAAACCCGCAATTTGCCGGGAAAGTTAACGTCCAGCAAGGCAATTTGCAACAGGTTTTAACCGCTTTGCAATATTTCAATTTAGGCGACTTGGCTAGAGGCGTAAAACCTCCCGTTTACGGTGACAGTGGCGACGTGCAAACTGTAGCAGTGGGAGAACCAGAAGCCCCGCTAATCGAACAGTTGCGCCGCTTGGCAGAAATTGAAACAATTTTGCAGCAGCAGCAGGCAGTGAAATCATCAGAAAAATTGCCTCCGTTATCTCAATTGCAAGGCACTTTTGGCGCGGAAATTGCTGTCGCCGGTTCTTTGCAAACGGGTGTGGAAGCTCAATTTAATGTGAAAGGTGATAACTGGCAGTGGGGAGAATATGTCGCTGAAACGTTCAGTCTTGAAGGCAGTTTTCAGGACGGAATCTTAACTGTTTTGCCTTTGGAAATTCGATCGGGCAAAAGTGCGATCGGCTTTTCGGGACAAATCGGGCAAAAAGCTCAATCCGGGCAGTTGCGGGTAGAAAATGTGCCGGTGGAAGAGTTGGCAGAACTGGTGGAATTGCCTTTTGTGGATGTCACGGGAAATTTGAATTTGCGGGCGAATTTGGCCGGCAGTTTGGAAAACCCGCAAGCCACCGGGGAATTGAGTTTGGTTGACGGTACGCTAAACGGAGAACCGATTAAACAAGCCGACGGCAGTTTCAGTTACAGCAATGCCCGCTTGAATTTTGGCGGCAGCGCTTTGGTAACTCAAACCGAACCGATTGAAGTGCAGGGAAGTTTGCCTTTTGAGTTGCCCTTTGCCGCCGTGAAAGCTGATAGCAATCAAATTGATGTGAGGGCGAATTTGCAAAATGAAGGTTTGGCAATTATTAATGTATTGACTCCGCAAGTTGCGTGGGTCAGCGGCAAGGGACAGGTGCAGATTCGCGTGGGAGGAACGCTGGAAGACCCTGTAGCCCAAGGAATTGCGAATTTTGAAAATGCAACCGTCCGGGCGCAAGCCTTCCCAGAACCGCTGACAGGGCTGACTGGGACGGTGCGCTTTGAGGGCGATCGTATTCGGGTAGAAGGAATTCGGGGACAGTTGAGTCAGGGACAAGTCGTGGCCCAGGGCGTGATTCCGCTGTCTGTGCCTTTTGCGGAGGGCGATGTCGATGTGGCTAATCCTTTGACTGTAAATTTAGACAAGTTGGCAGTGAACCTCAGAGGATTGTACAGCGGCGGCGTAGTCGGTCAAGTGCAGGCAAGGGGCACGGCTAGGCGTCCGCAGTTGAGCGGTAATATTGAACTGTACAACGGTGAAGTATTTCTCCGGAGTCCCGGCGGCGGCAGAACTGAGTTAGCTTCTTCCTCTTCTGCTTCTGATTCTGATTCCACATCTTCTGCTTCTCCTGCGACTGAGGTTTCTGCTTCCCCTACAACTGAGGTTTCTGCTTCTGGTCCAACTCCGACTTCCCCTTCCTTTGAAGTTGGATTGAACGATTTACGACTGAATTTGGGCCGGGGAATTCGGGTCACAAGTGCGCCGATATTGAGTTTTCAGGCGACTGGGGGCTTGACGGTGAATGGAACTCTAGATGACCTTCGCCCGGAGGGTACAATTCGGTTGACTTCCGGGTCGGTGAATTTGTTTACAACGCAGTTTAGACTCGATCGAGGATACCCGCAGACTGCTACCTTTGTACCAACACAAGGACTCGATCCGACGCTGGATGTGAGATTAGCAACCTCGGTGCAGGAAGTAACGCGGTTCCGCACTCCCGGCACATCTGTAGCCTCTGAAATCGCAGACGAACCGACAACTTTCGGCAGCGTGCGGAGTGTCCGAGTTCAAGCGTTAGTGCAGGGAAGGGCTTCTCAGTTGGGGGAAAATCTGGAGTTAAGGAGTTCTCCGAGTCGATCGGAAACAGAGATTGTAGCGCTATTGGGCGGCAGTTTCGTGCAGACTTTGGGACAGGGAGACAGTACACTGGCGATCGCAAATTTAGCCGGTGCGGGTTTATTGAACAACCTTCAATCTGCGATTACCAACGCCACAGGATTGAGCGAATTTCGCTTATTTCCCACTCGGATCAGAGGCAATGAAGCACAAACAGCTAGTTCCAGTTCGGGTGCGGGTTCTCTCGGTTTAGGTTTAGAAGTTGGGTTTGACATCACGCGCAATATTTCAGCATCAATTATTCGAGTTTTGTCAGCAAATCAACCGACAGAATTTACTGTGCGTTATCGATTGAGCGATAAACTTTTACTCAGAAGTTCCAGTAATTTTCAAGGAGACAACCGTGTCACTGCTGAATATGAATTGAGGTTTTAGTTAGCAAAAAATACAGTCTGAAAAAAGCTGAATATTCTCAATTAGGAGCAGAGAATGTGAAAAGGAGAAAAGCCATTAAACTGATAACAGTAAGTATTAGTTCTTTAATAGAGACAATATATTACTCAGGAGACCAATATATGCTTGGAAGTATGGTCAAAAATCATTATGACTGGATATTACTATACTGGATGCCCTATGACAATAATCTCTCAAAATTCGGGCAACCAATTATTCAAATGCTAAGTAAAGGTGTAAAAAATGACAAAGTTTTAGTAGTCGTACAATCAGACTTTAGTGGAGCAGCACAAGTTTCTAGAAGCATCATTAGCCAAGGTAAAGTGGATACGCAATACTTAGAAACAGCAGATAGTAGTAGCCCAGAACTCTTGAGTGAGTATCTGACTTGGGCACAATCTCAATTTCAAGCCAGACGCTGGGCTATTGTGTTTTTAGGTCATGGTGGAACGCTTATGGAAATTAGCCCCGACGAACATCCCACCTCCCCTTCAATTTCAGAAATTAGATGGATGAATCTTCAAAAAATAAATCAAGTTATATTTAATTTTAACCGCTCTGTAAAGGGAAATCTAGAATTATTATTTTTCCAAAATTGTAATAAAGGAAATATTGAAGTACACCATACCTTCCAAAATACTGCTAAGTATACGCTTTCATCTCAACTCCAACTGGGAGTACCCAATTACTATTATGAGCAATCATTAAGTTATTTAAGCGATTATCCCGACATTGATGGTTCTCAGCTAGCTAAAAAAATTATGGATTATGAACCGCCTAATATGTACCATAGTTTGACATTAACTAACAATCATTATTTCCGCTATTTGCCCGAAAAACTTAATGTTGTTATTGATTCTATTTTGCAAGCCGACATTGCGCCTGTGAAAGTTTTTATATCCTCAATTTTATCCCATGAAGTCAATTTTTCTAATAACAATACTGTAGTAGTTTATCGTAACTTTGGAGAAACCTTTGTTGATTTCGCACACTTTCTACAAAAACTTACTCAATTATCAGGTGCAAGTCCGTCAGCTTGTAACGATTTACTGTTATTTTTAAAGAATTTTCTGATTCAGAGAGTGCAACAGCATGGTGAATTACTTGACTCAAAAATTAGACATAAGTATAAAAACTTATCAGGCTTAGGTTTATTTTTACCGAGAAATCGGCAGAAACTGGAAAAGTATTTGTATTTATCGGTTTATTCAGACTTAAAACTTGTAGAGCTTTTTGAGGCAGTTGTATTCGAGACAAAAAAAAACTAAAGATATTGGAGATATTTTACTTTCCCGACTTCACAGAAGCAATCAGGGAAGTAAAACAACTGCCAGCATTCGCTCCCAATTCCCACTTCCCAATGCTATAATATAAATAGCAGAATTAAAGCCCTGCTGTTAACCCCGCGCACAAGGTTATAGGAGTTAAGTCAGATGGCAAACAAACTCCAAGTCAATACACAGTCGATCGGCTACAGCGACTTTTACTGGAACCGCTTTAGTCCGAGAGTTGCGACTATCAGCAGTGTCCGCAACGCCAATCACTGGGACGGCGGATTTATCACCTATATTGCATTTCCCACAAAAGTAGAAGCTACAGCAGCAATGAAGTATTTGCTCTTGCATCAAAAAGCTGCTGATGTCGATATGCGGAAAGCCAAGCGAATGAAAGCAAAAGGCATTCGGTGGGAACTCAAAATTCGGGGTTTAGCTTTTAATGAAGTGCTGAAGCTGGCGACGATGGATATAACTGGAAAGCTAGAGATGTCCGCTGCAGCTACTACTCAAGCCACAGGCTGATAATTGAAAAACTTCGTAGTTGCGCTAAGGGTGGTAAAGCGCAACTACCAACCTAAAAATCCCTCCGATATTGCATTTTGCTTCTTCCCCCTTCCTTCTACAATATGCGTTTCATCAGTCCCAAAACCGACTTTGCATTCAAAAGAATATTCTGAGCTTCCGAACATCCTGAAATTTTAATCAGCTTCCTAAATGCAATGCTGTATAACGGAGAACCAACCATCTAAGAAATAGAAATCATTTACCCTTATTTAGCAGGAAGCGTTACAGGATTGAAAGACACTTACCTGGATGTCAAAGCCAAGATTACCGGCAAAAAACCGTGATTGTTGAAATGCAGGTACTCAACGCCGCCCCCAAGGAATCGAACAAGGAATCCAAAGGGGTAAAATTGAGGGGGAAATAGGATTAATTATGCGCCCAATCGTGCGGCGGGTGGGTGATGTTACACAGGAAGTTCAAACTAGCATCCAGGGATTATCTGCGGAACAGTTAGATGATTGGGGGGAAGCTTTGTTGGATTTTAGGAGTCAAGAGGATTTGATGGTATGGTTGGAGTCGGCTGCTGGATGAACTGATGAGTTAAAAAGAGACTCAACGGTTGAAACGGTCGAGTCTAATCGAAGATTTTTAACGCGGATTTGGTATAATTCCCAATCTCTGCATTCATTTAAACTTTAGTATCTGCGGGAACTTCCCTCTGTACAAGCATCCAACCTAACAGCGCTAAACTAACTCCAAGAGCGAGAAATCCTAAATCCCAAGCTAACTCGTTGATACCGGGTTTGACGTGGTGGATTCCCAAAATTTGATGGTCAACAATGCCTTCAACAAAGTCAAACAATCCAGCACCAATTAATATTGAACCCAAAAAAGTTTGAGTTGACAGAGGAACATCTTTGCGCTTCACTGCACGCCACAAACAGAAGATTCCCGCCACTGTTACCAACCAATCCGCAGCGTGAAACAATCCATCTCCGAGGGTATTTAATTCTAAACCGGCAACGGTAGCATCGGTTTTAACGCTGCTAAACATATGGTGCCACTGGAGGAGTTGGTGCAGCACTATGCCGTCAAAAAAGCCGGATTGACCGATACCGAGGAGAATTCCTGCGATAATTAGAGGCCGGCGGTTGTTAACTGCGGTGGTTGGTGCGTTTGTGCGATCGTCCAATGGAAAACCTCAGATTATTTAACTGCTGAGTCTGGGTCGGTGAAGGGATTTGCCAATACATTTTTTTTTAGTTTTGCTGGGGAGGAGGGGCGATCGCATCATCCGCGAGAGAGATTTTCCGAGTGAAGTGCGATCCTCTTCGAGGGCTTCGCTAACGCGCCTTGATTTTTGATGGATGATGGGAAAGTGCGATCGAATCTTGCCTGCAATAACTTCTACAACACCATCCACATACTAATTAATAGTTTTAATTACATTAAACCTCAACATATTTGCATAAAGTCCTGGCTTCAGGAATAGACGAACCAGATTGACGCAACTCTTCTAAATAAAAAACTATGGCTGCTTTAATTTGCTGTTCGACTTCCTCGATAGTTGTACCTGTTGCTACGCATCCGGGTAAATCAGGAACATAAGCAGAATAATTGCTTTCTGATTTCTGGATGGCAATTGCATAACGTATAATTCTGCTTTTACTATCTGCTTTTGCGTTTGCCAACACCCTAGACCCTTCTGGCGTCAATTCCCATCTGTCGCGAGGCGAATTAGTTTCTACATATCGTTTAACCAAGCCATCAGCAGCCAGTTTTTTTAAGACGACCATCATGTCAGGTTCTCGCGGTACATCTCGACGGGAAAGTGCATTCGCGAGTTCGTACCAACTCCACTTTCCTTGACCTTTAGCTACTAATTCCAGCAGCACTAATTCAAGCTGGGTTAATTGAGTTAGGTTTTTCATCAAAATTCCTCTACGCTCGGATGAAATAAAACGCCGAATCCTTCTTTTAATTTATAATCTTCCAGAGTAGCTGTGTGAGCATTGTTCCAAAGTTCATAAGCCTCATCCGGGTCGGGGGGTTGTCCAGTTGGGTAGCCAAGCTTTTTATATCTGAGATACTCGCGTAACTCGTGAGTATAAAAGCGTAAATCAACAGGCTCAGCTACAAGGGTTTGGGTGGCGATACTTCTTAACCTTTCTACCATTCTTAGCTCAGCTTCACCAACTGGATTAAATCTGCGAACATGAGCTTCAACTAAGGCAACGCCTTTATCAGTAATTTTAACATTTTGATAAGATAAGTTGAGAATCTTTCCGCCAGCTTTTGAGGGATTGAAAGGTCTGCCACTTTTTGCACCTTTTTCTATCATTTTATTCGAGTGGCTTTAATCTATCCGTAGTTAACAAAGTTCGGAAACGCTTAGATGTTACACTCTACAAGTCTCGACGCGAGAGAAGAGAACGCCCCACAACAAGCCCCGCACCAACCACCCCATCAGTTAACTTTCCCTTCACACACGGGAGGTGTCCTATAGGTGCTTTGGTGTTGAATTTTAGATCATTATAGTGCAACCATTTACTACTATTCACACGCCAACCTACCCGATCGCCAAAAGCTGCCCAAATTTTCCGATCATATTCTCTGCTTCCTCCCAGACTTTCATAGATGCGTTTCTGCACCGAAAAGCCGAAACGTCCGTTACTGTATTTTACCCAAAGTTGGTCAATAGTTCGTAAGTCTTCACAGGGGAATCGATCGATATCTTCACCCCTCAGCCAGCCATCCTTTGTTCTCCCCGCTACTTCCAGCATTTTTCTTGCCGTTTCCCCATCCGCCTCTTGCCATTTTCCGCTAGCCAACAGCCGATCGAGTTGACGATAATCAACTCCTTTTGCTGAAATCAATTTTACAGGTTGGGGCGGTGGCTGCGGGCTAGGAATCGTTGGTGAAACACCCCCTCTTTGCCCCCGATTGCCGGGGGATTGGGGAAGCATAGCCAACCATTTTTGAACCGACTGAGGGCGCTTTGTCTCATTCATTTCCATCCCTTTCATAATTGCCCGATGCACCGCATCGCTAATATTAGGATTAATCTGAAACGGCGGCTTTAAAGGATGATTTAAAGCTCTCATAAATGCAGGAGTTGGTTGTGTTTTCGTTAGCAAATAGTATAGCGTTGCTGCCAGAGCATAAACATCTGTGTACTCAGCAAATCTGCCCATTTCCCCGTACTGTTCGGGAGGCGCAAAACCATGTGTTAGCCCCAAAGTCATTTGCTGAGTGCGATCTGGAATAAAACCCCGTGCCAAACCAAAGTCAATCAAAACTGCATCAAAATTGTCGCGTACCATAATGTTTTGTGGCTTGATATCCCGATGTAGCAAACCTTTTTCGTGAACTACTATTACCGCTTCTGCCACTTTGCGGATGTAGTTTAAAGCTTCGGTTTCCCACAGGATACCGCGCTTTTCTACCAAATTCAACAAATCTTTCCCTGCCACATATTCCATCGCAATGCAAGGCAAATTACCATCAATGAAATAGTTGTCTATTTGCACAATATTGGGATGTTTGCACAAAGATAGCAGTAGCGCCTCATCGCGAAATTTGTCCCGAAACCAGGCAAAATTTGGATCTCTCAATAAGTCGTCTTTCAGCGTTTTGATGACAACCCGCTGCCTGTTTGGCGCCTTCTGCGCTAGGTACGTGACCCCAAAGCCGCCCTCACCTAACTTGCCTTCAATGATATACCGATCGCCATTTAACCGCTGCCCCGGTGTCCAAACCATTCTCCTCACCGCCAACCAATATTAATTTTTATCTCGGCATAGCCTGTATTTTAACTGTATTTTCTAAGTTCGGTTTAGTTCCACGGGCCCAACTTCAGTTCGCCTTCCCGGTGATGGTTGGCTTTTAGTTCGATCGCCCTTTTCCGACATAATTCGATCGACAAATTCGCAGCAATCTCATTAAGAATCATAAATCCCAAAACCTCTTTGCCCAAACAGGCCCTTTCTGTGCAAACCTAAAAAACAGCAGACACAATTTTATAAACTCTAATTAAAGAACCCTAGCAACCAGTTATGCAAACTCTGCCGAACCCCACTAAAACCCTCACCACCGAACCAACCTTCGACACCACCATCAAGCGCCGCAAAACCCGGCCCGTCAAAGTCGGTAGCGTGACGATCGGCGGTGGCAACCCCGTCGTCGTACAATCGATGATTAACGAAGACACCCTCGACATCGACGGTTCAGTCGCCGGAATTCGGCGCTTGCACGAGATTGGCTGCGAAATCGTCCGCGTCACCGTGCCCAGCATGGCCCACGCCAAAGCATTAGCCGAAATCAAGCAAAAACTGCACGCCACCTACCAACCCGTGCCCCTCGTGGCCGATGTCCACCACAACGGCATGAAAATTGCCCTCGAAGTGGCCAAACACGTAGACAAAGTGAGAATTAATCCCGGGCTTTACGTGTTCGAGAAGCCGAAAGCCGACAGAACCGAATACACCGACGCCGAATTCGCGGAAATTGGCGAAAAAATCCGCGAAACCCTGGAACCTCTGGTGATTTCCCTGCGCGACCAAGGCAAAGCTTTGCGAATCGGCGTTAATCACGGTTCCCTCGCCGAACGGATGCTTTTTACCTACGGCGACACCCCCGAAGGCATGGTGGAATCGGCCCTGGAATTCATCAAAATTTGCGAATCCCTCGACTTCCGAAATATCGTACTTTCCCTGAAAGCCT
This sequence comes from Microcoleus sp. Pol12B5, assembly GCF_036701335.1. Classification (NCBI taxonomy): domain Bacteria; kingdom Bacillati; phylum Cyanobacteriota; class Cyanophyceae; order Oscillatoriales; family Microcoleaceae; genus Microcoleus; species Microcoleus sp. Pol12B5. The sequence goes on from NZ_JAUBQQ010000059.1 coordinate 15,303, forward strand.
CCCGCGCACCCGTGATGGTTGCTGCTTATCGCTTGATGGTGCACCGGATGGACGAACTCGGCATGGATTACCCGCTGCATTTGGGCGTCACGGAAGCAGGAGATGGCGAATACGGCCGCATCAAATCCACCGCAGGCCTCGCACCTTTGTTAACTGACGGCATCGGCGACACCATCCGCGTGTCGCTGACAGAGGCCCCAGAAAAGGAGATTCCCGTCTGCTACAGCATTCTGCAAGCCTTGGGACTGCGGAAAACGATGGTTGAGTATGTCGCTTGTCCTTCCTGCGGTCGCACTTTGTTTAATTTAGAGGAAGTGTTACACCAAGTGAGAGAGGCGACGAAGCATCTCACGGGTTTGGACATAGCAGTAATGGGCTGTATTGTCAATGGCCCGGGAGAAATGGCTGATGCTGATTACGGCTACGTCGGGAAGCAACCGGGTTATATTTCGCTGTACCGGGGTCGGGAAGAAATTAAGAAGGTGCCGGAAGACCGAGGAGTGGCAGAATTGATTGACTTGATTAAATCGGACGATCGCTGGGTCGATCCTTAATTGCTGTCGATCGCTCCTAATGCCTGTTGTTAAACCCGGAGAGCCCCCCTAACCCCCCTTAGTAAGGGGGGGACAAGAGCGCTCAAAGTCCTTGTTAAGGGCGGGACAATAACGCTCAAAGTCCCCCTTCTTAAGGGGGATTTAGGGGGATCGAGACTTTGATACAAACGAAAGAGATAGAGGATTTCAGTCTTAAGTTGACACCGCAGAACTCGGCAAAGTGGAATAATATATGTACGCCAAACGCGAGCCGGCCTTGCCTGTGTTAGATTGAGCGTAATTATTCTGAACTCTTTTCCTCCCGCGCGTCAGACAAATGGTTATAACAAAACGAGGGCTTGTTCTAAGTGCAGCAGCGGTGGTACTCACTGCTGCAACTCTTGCGAACACTGGTTGCAGTTCTAAATCTCTGGCTTCTTTTCGGGGAAGCCCTAAAGAGTTGGTTGATGAAGTTTGGCAAATTATTGACAAAAGTTATGTGGATGGCACTTTTAACCAGGTTGACTGGAAAGCGGTGCGGAATGATTATTTGAACCGGACTTATACTAGCGATGAGGAAGCTTATAAGGCGATTCGGGAAATGCTGAAAAAGCTGGACGATCCTTATACGCGGTTTATGGATCCTCAAGAGTTCAATAATATGCAGGTTGAAACTTCTGGGGAACTGACAGGAGTGGGGATTCAGTTGACTCAAGATGAGGAAACTAAGAAGTTGACAGTGATTTCGCCGATCGAAGATACTCCTGCTTTTACTGCTGGTATTCTGGCAAAAGATATCATTACTAAGATAGACGGCAAGAGCACAGAAGGCATGGATACGAATCAAGCGGTAACTTTGATTCGCGGCCAGGCGAATACTGAGGTGACGCTGACTATTTTGCGGGGAAGCAAGGAATTAGAATTTAAGCTGAAACGCGCTAAAATTGAAATTCATCCTGTGCGGAAGTCGGTGCAGAAAACTCCCATCGGAGAAGTCGGCTATATTCGCTTAAATCAGTTTAGTGCGAATGCTGCATCGGAAATGCGATCGGCAATTAAGGATTTGGAACAGAAAAAGGTGACGGGCTATATCTTAGACTTGCGTTCCAATCCAGGCGGGTTGCTGTACGGAAGTATTGAAATTGCTCGGATGTGGCTCAAAGAAGGTACGATCGTCTCCACAGTCGATCGAGTCGGTGAGGCCGATAAACAAACGGCAAATAAGGCAGAGCTCACAGACAAACCGTTAGTTGTACTGGTAGACGGCGGTTCAGCAAGTGCTAGCGAGATTCTATCCGGTGCTTTGCAAGACAACAAACGCGCGGTTTTGGTGGGAACAAAGACGTTTGGTAAAGGTTTAGTTCAGTCAGTACGCGGCGTGGGGAATGGTGCCGGTTTGGCGGTGACAATTGCCAAGTATTTTACTCCCAACGGCACTGATATCAACCACGCCGGGATTGAACCGGATTTCAAGGTAGAACTCACCGACGCTCAAAAACAGGAATTGAGGCGCGATCGCGATAAAATTGCTACGAAGGCCGATCCGCAGTACGCGAAAGCTATGGAAGTTTTGACAAAGCAAGTTACTGGTAAAACAGGGAACAATAAGGCTGAGGCGAAACCGAATGCTGCGCCACCTAAGCCGACTGCGGCGCAGGCAAAACCGAGTGCAGCACCTTCTAAATCGAAGTAGAAAACCTGTGTAAGGTTTCAGTTAAAAAAAAGCATTCGGGGGAAGACTTACGGCCAAAAGCCAACATTTTCAACTCGAATGCTTCGCTATTTTTTGCAATGCGTCATTGGGAGTCACGTTAGCTTTCGCGATTCAGAGGAAAGCAATCGCAATCCGTCATTGCGGCTGGCATTTGCCGGCGCGAATTAATCCGATGCGGCGGGCGATGGCATCTTCGGCAGAATCGTAAGGGCCCCACTTTTCAATAATACTGGGGTTTTGTTCTTCGAGTTGGGCGATCCTCTGCGAGGGTTCCGCCAACGGCAAAATTTCGCAATTACCCGCAGGACGTTTGACAATATAAAATTTTGGTGTTTCTGTCATAGCTAAATTCGTCAAATAAAAGCTGGATACTAACTAGGCAATTGGCTCATTATATCAAATAGGGAAACGGCACTGCCGTGTCCAAGACGTGTCTTAGCGTTAAACTCGCATTCTAGTAGTGGCTGAAACCCCTGTCGGGCTGCGGATTTAACTGCCTGCCACTAATAAGAATTAAAAAAAACTAACACTTTCGGAAGATGCCACAAAATTTATCTATGATAAAAATATAGACATTTGTCTAAACTGTGCATTAAACCCTTTCAAAAGCACCGAAATATTCTAATCAATACCAAAAAAAACCATGCAATTTTTGCCCAAAACAATCCCCGAAATTCAACCAGAAATCATATCAGTTAAAGAATCACCGCCAGAACTTGTTACTTTCGATGTTGGCGGGATGAAATGTGCCGGCTGCGCGAAAGCTGTGGAACGCCAACTCATGCAGTATTCAGGCGTAATTTCAGCTTGCGTTAACTTGGCCGTAGAAGTGGCGACGGTTGAGTGTCAACCGGGGACTGTCGATGCAGAAGCTTTAGCGAAAAAGTTGACTGATAATGGATTTCCCTCTCAGTCTCGTTCAGGTGAAAATCAGCAGGAAGCAGAAGCGACAACAATTGAACGGCGACGGCAAGAAATTCGACAGCAAATCAAGCAATTGACGATCGCCCTAATCCTAATTATTCTATCCGGTTTAGGTCACGTACTCGGCACAAAAGCCCCAATTCTCAGCAATATTTGGTTTCACTGGGGGCTCGCCACCCTAGCATTGCTGCTACCGGGCCGCCCGATTATCGTTGACGGGTGCCGCAGTTTGTGGCGAAATGCACCCAACATGAATACTTTGGTAGCTTTAGGTGCTGTTACAGCTTACACCGCTAGCAACGCCGCGCTGCTGTTTCCACGGATGGGATGGGAGTGCTTTTTTGACGAACCGGTGATGCTGCTGGGCTTTATTTTGTTGGGCAAAACTCTCGAACAGCAAGCCAGACGGCGCGCTGCATCAGCTTTGCAAGCTTTAATCGCATTGCAACCGGCGAAAGCCCGCTTAGTTGATTTTAAACTCCCGAGTTTAGATTTGCGATCGGAAGAATTGCCTTTAGACTCGACATCTGCGGTCTACGATCCACAATACATTGAAATTCCAGCCGATCGCGTCCGAGTCGGAGAATGGCTGCAAGTTTTGCCAGGGGAAAAAATTCCCGTAGACGGCGAAGTTTGCGAAGGCAAAACAACCATAGATGAGTCGATGCTGACTGGCGAATCAATGCCGGTTTTGAAGCAACCAGGAGATACAGTTGCGGCGGGAACTATCAATAAATCCGGGGCAGTTGTGATGCGGGCAACTCGCACCGGTAAGGAAACAACTGTAGCTCAAATGGTGGCTTTGGTGCAGGCTGCCCAAACTCGCAAAGCGCCGATTCAAAATTTAGCTGATACTGTCGCGGGATATTTTGTTTATGGGGTAATGGCGATATCGCTTTTAACTTTCCTATTTTGGTATTTTGCCGGCACTCATATTTGGCCTTCTGTGCTTTTAGGACACGGGGCAATGAACATGGGACACGGGGCAATGAATATGGGAAATGAATTGCCTATTATCCATTATCAATCGCCTTTGCTGTTAAGTTTGAAATTGGCGATCGCAGTTTTAGTTATTGCTTGTCCTTGCGCTTTGGGACTGGCTACCCCAACAGCAATTTTAGTCGGTTCTGGCATCGGGGCGGAGCGCGGACTTTTAATTCGCGGTGGCGATGTTTTAGAACGGGTGCATCAATTAGATACGGTGGTTTTTGATAAAACTGGCACTCTAACAACCGGAAATCTCACACTCACAGATTATTTGCCGATTTTCCAGAATTCGGAGTGGGATTTGAATTCAGATATTAATGTTGGCAACAGGCAAGATGCCTGTTCCACAATTGATAGAGTTTCTCGCGACAAAGAAGATGTTAGTTCCACAATTGATGGATTTTCTGGAGACAAAGAAGATGTTAGTTCCATAATTGATGGATTTTCTGGAAACAGGCAAGATGCCTGTTCCACAATTGATGGAGTTTCTGGAGACAAACAAGATGTTTGTTCCACAATTAATGGAGTTTCTGGCAGTGCGGTTAATTCAAAACTGCTGCAAATTGCGGCGGCGGTGGAAAGGGGCGCTTGTCATCCCATCGCCGCAGCGATTTTGGTGGAAGCTCAACATCAAGGTTTGCCGATGCTAGCTGCTGAGGATTTCTCCACGGAACCGGGATTCGGGGTTTCTGCTTTGGTGGAGGGCCGGCGGGTGTTCGCGGGGAATGCCGAGTGGATGAAGGAGCAGGGGGTCGCTGTGGCGGCGGAATTGTCGGGGTCTTGCAAAGGCAAAACGGCGGTTTACGTGGCTTCTGGGGGCGTTTTGCTGGGGGTAATCGGGCTAAAAGATACTCTGAGGCCGGATGCTAAGGCGGCGGTGGAACGTTTGCGGGGCATGGGATTGCGGGTGATGATGCTCACGGGGGATACGGCGTCTGCGGCGGCGGCGACGGCGCAGCAGCTAGATTTGACGGCGGCTGATGTTTTGGCCGAAGTGCGGCCGGAGGGCAAGGCGAGGGCGATCGCAAGTTTGCAAGCCCAAGGCTGTAAAGTGGCTGTGGTGGGGGATGGTATCAATGACGCCCCGGCTTTGGCTCAAGCTGATGTCGGTATCGGTTTGCACTGCGGTACTGATGTCGCAGTTGAGACAGCTCAAATTGTGCTGATGCGAAATGCTTTGATGGATGTTGTTGAGTCGATCGAACTGGGGCGCGCTACTTTTAATAAGATTCGCCAAAATTTATTTTGGGCTTTTGGTTACAATACTCTGGGAATTCCGGTAGCCGCGGGTATCTTGCTGCCTGCAACCGGAATTCTACTCAGTCCTGCGGCGGCCGGAGCATTTATGGCGTTTAGTTCTGTTAGCGTTGTGACAAATTCTTTGTTTTTGCGTCGGGGATTTCGAGCTTCAATTTAGGGATGACAGATAAATGTCGGAGGTCATCGGTCATTAGTTAGAAATTAATGACTGATGACCTCATACCAAGAGGGAAACAAACCCCTCACACCAGGAGTCGAGAGCCAAGAAGTTTCCACGTTAGTTAGAACCCCCTGATTCATCTGTAGAGTCAAGCGAAAATCTCACACCTCAAATTGACTGACTGATGGCTACAGTGCCATACTTTCCAAAAGTCGCCAGTTATTGTTGTTCATAATTGAACGACTCACTAGCTCGAACATTTGACGGCAGTGGTTGTTGGTTTGCAGGGGCAGTTCCTCGTTTTTAATCACGAAGTTCATGCGAACCTCTGAGTCGCTAGCCGTGTTTTTCTCAATTAGGACTTCTGCGGTGACAAGTTTGGCAATCGAGACTTGACCGGGAAGTTCGCGAGCCATGACGGAATCTCCTGTATTGTAGATAATATCAAGATTGCATGACTCTAAAATTTCAATCAGGGATTGACGGAGACGGTCGATCGGAACGGCAACGATAAAAAAACCAGTATAGCGAGCCATAGACAACTCCAGCCGTGAGGCATTTAGACTTTATTATCATACCGAACCTAGAACAGATGAACAGAACAATATGGATTTATTTTATTCAGGTGGAAAGTTAGGGCAATGAAGGGCAAACTTATCGTGTTTGAGGGGGTTGAAGGTGCGGGTAAAACTACGCAAATGCAGCGCTTGATACAGTTTCTGCAAGCAAGTTGCTGTCTGAGAGTCCGGTTGGTGGCTACTCGCGAACCGGGGGGTACTGAGTTGGGAAGGGGACTGCGACATTTGCTGCTGAAACAAGATGGGGGCGAATCTGTATCCGATCGAGCAGAATTACTCATGTATGCTGCCGATCGCGCTCAACACGTCGAAACTTTTCTCAAACCCGAGTTATTGAAAGGAACGATTGTTTTATGTGATCGTTTTACTGATTCTACGATCGCTTATCAGGGCTACGGCCGCGGTCTTAAGTTAAACTTAATTAAGCAGTTGAATGACATTGCCACTGGCGGCTTGGAAAGCGATCTGACTTTGTGGCTGGATATTAATGTGGAAGCGGGTTTGGCGAGGGTAAGGGTCCGGGGAGGGTGCGATCGGATCGAGCAAGCTGATTTGAAGTTTCACCGCCTTGTGCAGCAAGGTTTTGCGGAGTTAGCCGAGGCAAATAAATCTCGGATTGTCCGGATAAATGCCGATCTGCCTGAATATGAAGTCGCTCAGGAAATTCAAACTATTGTAACTCGCAGATTAGAAGCTTGGGGATATTTAAATAATATCAATTCTGAAAAATAGCGCTAGATCGTGTGTAGAGACAGGGCAATGCCCTGTCCTGCTCCAAGAACTTACAATTTAACATTCTTAACTCAAAACAATTATTTAGCAGTCCCTTAAACCACAATAACCTTTTGGTATTTTAGTAGCCGCGCCGACGGCTAGGATGTACTTAATTGCTAAAACCATATATTTTCATCCTTCATCCTTCATCCGTTACCTAATCCGTTGCCGAACTTCCTTCTTCCGCCAACATGAATTATTTCACATCATTAATCGGACAAGAGCGACCAGTAGAATTGCTAACACAAGCAGTCGAGCGAAACCGAATTGCTCCTGGTTATTTATTTGTCGGCTCTAACGGCATCGGCAAAAGTTTAGCTGCTCAATGTTTCATCGAGCTTTTATTCTCAGCCAATCTTCCCAAAACCAAACTCGTAGCCTCGGTACAAAATCGCGTGCAGCAGCGCAATCATCCAGACTTACTTTGGGTAGAACCCACTTACATGAACCAAGGCAAACGGCTTACACCAAAGGAAGCAGAGGAAGCCGGTTTAAAGCGGAAAGCACCACCACAAATTCGTTTAGAACAAGTTCGAGAAATCGGTGATTTTCTCAGCCGACCGCCGCTAGAAGCTGCGCGTTCTGTCGTAGTTTTGGAACAAGCAGAAACAATGGGCGAGGGAGCCGCTAACGGCTTGTTGAAGACATTGGAAGAACCGGGAAAAGCAGCCCTAATCTTAATTGCTCCGACAGTGGAAGCTTTGCTGCCAACTTTGATTTCCCGTTGTCAAAAAATCCAGTTTTCTAGGCTGAATCCCGAAGCAATGGCACAAGTTTTGCAGCAAGCCGGATTCGCGCAGATTTTGGATCATTCCGAGGTACTGGGGATGGCTCAGGGTAGTCCTGGGGAGGCAATTTCAATTTGGCAGCAACTGCAATCAATACCCGATGATTTGCTGCAAAAAGTGAAGCAGTTGCCTCAAAATCTGCGGTCTGCTTTGGAATTGGCAAAGGAAATTGATAAAACTTTAGATACTGAATCTCAGTTGTGGTTAATCGATTATTTACAGCACTGTTACTGGCAACAATTTTTGGCAGGGGGAATTAGTCGATCGCCCTTAGAACCCTTGGAGAAAGCACGACAATATTTGCTAAACTACGTACAACCGCGATTAGTTTGGGAATGCACATTAATGGGAATATGTCAAGCATAATTTAGTGCCGAGTTTGAGCGCAATACGATGAGTAACACGATGGAAAAAGCCACATTTGCAGCAGGTTGTTTTTGGGGAGTTGAACACAAGTTTCGCGCCGTTGCGGGTGTCGTCTCGACTGCTGCGGGCTACACGGGAGGTCACTGGCCCAATCCTTGCTACCTCGATGTTTGCGCCAGAGTGACTGGTCACGCTGAATCTGTGCTGATAGAGTACGATCGATCGCAGGTGAGTTACGAAACACTGCTTGATGTATTTTGGAACTGTCACGACCCTACCCAAATCAATCGCCAAGGCCCCGACAGAGGCGAACAGTACAGATCTGTGATTTTCTATCACAATTCCGAACAAGAAAAAGCCGCTCGCATCTCCAAAAACAAATTGCAAAGTTCCGGTAAATACGACAAAGATATTGCCACAGAAATCAAACCTGCTAGTGAATTTTATATGGCAGAGGATTACCACCAGCAATATATTGAGAAGAAGCGGCTTTCGTCAGAAGTTATTAGTTAACAAGTAACCAGACGCGACCAAAAATAAAATATCTTAGGGGCGGGTAAGGCAATAATATATACTAGCCACAGCTTATTATTAATGCAAAACTCGGCTTCCCCCACGCCATGTTTATTTCCACCTACTCAGTAATAAATCATTAGTAATGAGATAGTGTTTGGTAGGATCAATCCCCCTGTGGTAAGCCGATGCGATAGGGATCGGCACCAATCTCAGCTTTGACAATTGCTAAAATAATATAGATGCGGGGCGGGGAATGCCAGTCTGAAGAGAATTGATCGCGTTTTAAACAGCTTGTTACGGAAGTCATAATTTTATAATAAAAATGCTGTATTAGTAGGGCGCGTAATACCGAAACAATTTTGCAAGAAAACCTAACTAAAAATTGGCATTTCTGTTTAAATTCTCTTGAGAAAATCCCACTTTTTGCGTCCCTGACTGTAGTCATTAGTCAGAGGATATAAGGAAAAGGGAAGAATATCTAGTTTGGCAGTCTTGCTTGTTTATTTGCTAAGCTAGAGGTGGCGCTCTGTCATCAATAAACTTTAGATTTATGCACAGGTTATTAACTGGGAAACTGCGAATAGAGTATTTAACAATACCAATCGCCAATCTTCCAGAAAATCTATCCGGTACTAAAATTGTACAGCTTACGGACTTTCACTATGACGGGGTGCGGCTGTCGGAATGGTTGCTAGAAGAGGCGATTGCTGCGGCCAATGAAGCTGAACCCGACCTGATTTTTTTAACCGGTGACTTTATTACCTACGATCCCGCACCTATTTACGGCCTAGTGCAGCGATTGAAAAACTTGCAAAGTCGGGTGGGAATTTACGCGGTTTTGGGTAATCACGACCACTATTGGCCGGGGGCAAAAAGAGAGGTTGCTAATGCTTTAAATAGCGTCGGGATTCGGGTTTTGTACAACGAAGCAATCTATCCTTTGGGGTCGGAATTGGCTTTAGTTGGGTTAGCAGATTTTTGGTCGGGCGATTTTGCGCCTAAACCTGTAATGGCATCAATAAATCCCGCGATTTCTCGGATTGTATTGTCTCACAATCCTGATACTGCTGAAAAGCTGCAAAATTGGCGGATTGATTTGCAATTGTCTGGGCACACTCACGGCGGTCAAATCGTTATTCCCGGTATCGGGCCTTTGTACGCTTGGGTCAGAAAAATTGGCTATTTTATTCCTAAACGAATCCGAAAGTTCATTCCTTTTATGTCGGCTTGGGATCGAGTAGTTACTCACTGGGAATGGGCTAGCGGTTTGCATCGGGTTGGGAGTAATTTGCTGTACGTGAATCGCGGTTTGGGGACTTATGCGCCGGGGAGGCTATTTTGCCCCCCCGAGGTGACAGTAATTACTTTGGTTTGTCAAGATACGTAAGGGCGGATTTAGGGTGCATACTTCCCCGATAATAGATAATACAGCAGAAGGAAGAGGGAAGTTCGGCAACGGATTCTGTAACGGATTTAACGGATGTCATGGATGTCAGTCCGATGGAAGAGGGAAGTTCGGCAACGGATTCTGTAACGGATGTAACGGATGTCAGGAAGAAGGAAGAGGGAAGAAGGAAGAAGGAAGAAGGAAGAAGGAAGAGGGAAGGAGGAAGAAGGATTTTTGTACAAAGTCTATTATTTTTAATTGGCTTCTCCAAAGCGATAGCCTCTGCCGTAGACTGTGTGAATTAGGACAGATTCGCCAGGGGCTTCTATTTTTCGGCGCAGCAGGCGAATTTGAGCGGCTAATACATTGCTGCTGGGTTTTTCTGCTTCACTCCACAAATACTGGTGGATTTGTTCGTGTGTTAGCAATTGACCGGTATGGCGCATTAAGTATTCTAATAACTGACATTCTTTTTCTGATAAGTCAATTGTGCGATCGCCCCGATAAGCTAATTGATTGTCGTAGTCTAGCTGTAAATCTGCAACTTGCAGCCGCCCGACAGCAACCTCGGTATCAAAAGTAGGAGGCCGCCGCAGTAATGCGCGGACTCTGGCTAGCAGTTCTCGGAGTTCAAAAGGTTTGACTAAATAGTCGTCTGCACCGGCGTCGAGTCCTTGTACGCGATCGTCTACGGTATCTTTGGCGGTCAGAAATAGCACTGGCGCATTGCGTCCTTGCGATCGCAACTTCTGGCAAATTGCCAGTCCGGTTTGTCTCGGCAGCATCCAATCCAAAATTAGCAAATCGTAATTGCCCTGCATGGCTAAATTGCTGCCACTTGCTCCGTCAAATGCCACATCAACTGTATAACCTTCGCGCGTTAAGACTCGACTCAAAGGGTCAGTTAACTCAACTTCATCATCAACTAAAAGAATCCGCATCCTGATTTCAAATTTGAGATTTGAGATTTTAGGTTAAGTAAACTGATTTTTGCTAGATTTAAATGTGTGGAATACTTTCCGTTTCGCTGCAAGCTGCTGCTACCCATTCCTGGATAGCAGGCAAAGCCAAAATTGCATCCGCATAAGCTTTTGCTGATGAATCTAGTTTGACTCCGTAGGTGATAAAACGCATCACAACTGGGGCAAACATAGCGTCAACTACTGTGAATTTTCCGAACAGCATATTGCCACCTATTCCGAATTTTTGGCGGCATTCGCGCCAAATTGTAAAGATGCGATCGATCTCTGCTTCTACACCGGCAGTCATCCCTTCTCCCGGATAGCGGTTGCGGCAGTCCATCGGCATATTGTCGCGCAAATTTTGGAACCCCGCGTGCATTTCGGCAGCAATGGAACGGGCGATCGCCCGTTCCGCTACATCCGCCGGCCACAAATCATTTGCAAAGCGATCGGCAACGTATTCGCAAATTGCTAATGATTCCCACACTTTCAGATCGCCGTCGATTAAAACTGGCACTTTTCCCGAGGGAGAATAGCGCCGAATTTCTTCATGCGTTGTAGGCCAGTCTAAGGGGATTCTCACCTCGGCAAATTCCAGTCCAGCTTGTTTCATCCCCAGCCAAGCGCGCAGCGACCAAGAAGAATAATTTTTGTTGCCGATTACCAGAGTCAATTTGGTCATAATGTAGCTGTTAGCTATTTGCAATCGCCAGTTAAATTTTAAGTTTTAGAGTTGAATACACAAAGGCATGATACACAATGACGAGCGCGCGAGCGGCCCGTTTTCTGCACCAGCCTCTGCAAGCATTTTACATTAACAGCCTCCCAGCGTTCCGCGTTTTTCTGCAAACTTCGATCGGGGGGCGCGATCGAACACGCTGGATTGCACATGAGATAAGAAGCCTCTGTCCCTGGGAACCCTGGTCTGGTTAGTGTTAGGTACAGCAACTGTATAGTCCATTTCCTCCTTCTCTACACCACCGCCTGAGAGGATTTCATCTACTGTAATCTTTTTCAGGGAATCCTGGTCTACACTGTGAAAATTTTCATCCAATTCTTGATTGTTTTCCATACCGAGCGCCCTTGAAACAAGTGACTCACTAAAAAATTACTAAATATAATATATCCTCAAACAAAGGATCGAGCAATACCAGAAATTTATTTTTTGCTATTAACTCTATGTGTTATTCTGAGTTTGGTAAAAGCTGTTTCTGCTTAGACCGCGATCGCCCCCTTCCCAACTTGAGAAAATTACACTCTAAAAATTGACATGATTACTGTTGCACTTCCCAAAGGCGGATTGTTAGGAGATAGCATTCGGCTGTTTAAATCGGTTGGATTAGACTTCAGTGCTTTTCTCGATTCATCTAACCGACAACTTCAAATATATGACCCGACAGGCACTGCCAAAGCTTTGCTAGTAAGGACGCACGACGTGCCGGTTTATGTGGAATACGGTCAAGCGGATTTGGGAATTGCTGGCTATGATGTTTTGCGGGAAAAAAAGCCAAAAGTTGCTAATTTAATTGATTTAAAGTTTGGCAAATGTCGGCTGTCGGTGGCGGTGAAGGAATCTAGTTCTTATCGAAGAACTGTGGATTTGCCTCCTCACGGTAGAGTTGCTTCTAAGTTCGTACACTGTGCAAGAGAATATTTTCACAATTTGAATTTGCCGGTGGAAATTGTGCCGCTTTACGGTTCTGTGGAGTTAGGGCCGATTACAGGAATGTCGGAGGCAATTGTGGATTTGGTTTCGACTGGCAAAACTTTGCGAGAAAATGGTTTGGTGGAAATTGATGTTTTGTTTGAAAGTTCAGCTTATTTAATCGGTCATCCTCTGAGTTACCGTTTGAATGCGGGAGGTGTGAATGAGTTGATCGGGAAATTGAGAGAGCAAGTTTTGACGACTGTGTGATGCGAACTCCAATTACTGTAGACTTATTGCATAAATCCTTCATTGATAGGGAAACCATAGACGCAACGCAGGATAGTAGGGGACTTTTGCAATAAGTCTAAACTATTGTAGGGTGGGCTTGTAGCTGGGAGCATCTCATATTTGTAAAAACACTTCTTCTGGCTCCTTCTTTCTTCCTTGTTCCTCTTTCCTCCTGACTCCTAACTCCAATTTCTAGCTTAGCTGCTTTCATTGAGATGCTCCCCTTGTAGCCCGCCCTAAAAGTTAAATCTTTATGAAGTGCTATTTGCAGGTAGTAAACCTAGTTTTTCCTGGCAGCGATTTATATAAAAACGGACGACTGTATCAGCAGGGTTTTGTTCGATTAGTTGCTGAAAATATCCCAAGGCTGCGACAAATCGTTCAGATTGCCATCCTTGAATTCCTTTGTCAAATAAACCCTGGGTAAGCTGCTTTGCCTCCGAGTCGGGACAGGAGGCTGCCCAGATTTCGTAGATTTCAATAGCTTGCTGCTTGCCGCGCGGGGTTACTCGATCGATCCAGCGATAATAATAATTGTTGCTGGGCAAATGACTGTCAGCAGCAGTCGCCCCAGAAGTAGAAATAATACTCTCCTGTGTTTCCACTTCTAAGTCGCACTTTAATAATAGACTTTCTTTTGAGTAGGAGTTGGAACTTATGCCATTTAGAAATTCTCTCGCACGAACGATCGCATTTTCGCTAACAATAATTTGGCAACCGTATATTTTAGTTAAATTTTCTAACCGAGAAGCTGTATTTACCACATCACCGATGACTGTAGAGTCCATGCGGCGATCGGATCCCAAAGTGCCGATCATGCCGATACCTGTGTTAATTCCCGTACCAATATTGACGGGAGATTCTAAATTGTATTGGTGGCGACTGGCATTAAATTCTTGCAAAGTTTCTTGCATTGCTACTGCGGCTTCGATCGCATTCATGGCGTGAGAATTAGGCTTGTCAAATACTGCCATGATTGCATCGCCTAGGTATTTGTCAATAAACCCGCCGTGAGACGTGATGCACTCGTTCATTTTAGTAAAAAAAGCGTTCAACCATTCAAAAGTCTCGCGAGCTTGTTGAGATTCGGCGATCGTAGTAAACCCGCGAATGTCGCAAAATAAAACAGTCAGCTCTTCTTCTGTGACATTGCCCAACTGAATAGATTCTATTCCTTGCGGCGCAATTCGTTCGAGAAGTTGCTCTGGCACAAATAGCTGAAATTTTTCTGAAAGATATTCGTTGGCTTCCCAAGCTGCGGCAATTTGGCGTTTGCTTTGCTCTTTTACCTGCTCGTGCAATTGGGAAGATACAGCTTGCGATCGCATTTGACTCAACTGCAAAATATTTTCAACTTTGGCCAGCAACAAACGACTGTTAAAAGGCTTTGTTAAATAATCATCTGCCATCATTTCTAACCCTTTGATGCGAGAGGTATCGTCATCGAGGGCGGTTAAAAAAATCACCGGTACAGTTTGCAATGCCGTATCCTTCCGCAGGCGATCGCACACATCAAAACCGTTCATCTCCGGCATCATAATATCTAATAAAATTAAATCGGGTCGAGAGGCGCGGGCAAGGGAGAGGGCTTCAGCGCCAGATAGCGCTGATACTGTAGCGTATCCTTTCATGAGCAATAACTCTTCCAGTAAAGTCAGATTAGCTGGCTCGTCATCAACCAACATGATGCAGGGCGACTTGTTTGACATCGAATATGATAGGTAAAGTTTGGCCACAGATCGGCAAGGACGAAGGATTTAGGTATTTAGCTAGGATTGACGCACGATCGCCTAGAAATCGGATTTTTTCCGAAAATACTGCATGCAGACTTTTAATCGGGGTAAAAAACCCGGTTTCTTTAGTCTAATAGCGTCCAGAACTGATTGTGCTGTGTTCTTTAGTCTTTCCCCTCGTTTCTGAACAGAGATGTCCCCGATCGATCGCCAAAATAGTTGAGTTAGGTTACTATAAGTTGATTTTACATTCAATCTAAAATTTCTCTAGTATTGAGTTTAGCGTTTCGCATCATGAAATGTAATAAATTACACCTCTGTGGCAGTGAACCCAGGATTAGTGGCAGTTGGAAAAGTAGGAGGCCCCGCAGTGGCAAATACAATAGTGCGATCGAAGACACCCTCACGTGGGGCTGTTTTCTTTTTCCCTAATAGTCCTGGACGCACGGGTGGCCAGAAACCGGGTTTTTTTACGCAAATCCTCTACTTTAGTCCGCAGATTAGGTAAAAAACCCGGTTTCTTTGTCGGAAGTGCGTAAGTTCTGCCTAAAAAACCGATTCCTACGATCAGTTATGGGTCATGAGGTGTCAAATCAGCGCGATCGGGCAAAGCAAACACAACTTTCAATGGGATATCGGGGACTCGCTGGCGACACAACTGAAGATGTCCGTCGGCGTCTGATCGATTGCGGTATCGCCCGACAATCGCCCATTGCAAATTGGGAAGCAAACGGGCAACCGCCCAAGGCTTGAGGCACTCTTTGTAAGTCATAATGGTTTTATCTCCATTTCAAAAGGGAGCCAGAGTCAGCGCGGACACTTGGTAGGTAGAGGCGCTGGCTTTTGACTTGATTATTTATCTTATAGCGCTAGCGCATATACGTCAATATATATGCTTAAATACATAGGTGTGAAAGTTCTAGTTCTGACACTGAAATACTCATAAGCTAATGGGTATGTATCGAGTAAAAGTTAGAGTCAAAGAGCTTTGCGAAGAGCGGAACTGGAGCCTTAACGAACTAAGCAGACGTTCGGGTGTCACATACACTACCGTTCGCCGTTATGCAATGCAGCCAATGGCGAAGATAGAAATAGACGCAGTTAGCCGCATTAAGGAAACGTTTGGCTGTTCTTGGGATGAGTTGTTGGAATTGCTTGGAGATAATTCTTTTGAGGAGTGAGTGCGATCGCTTGTTCATTTTTATAGGAGGGGTGCGATCGCTCTGGGAGACAATTTACACTCATCCCTAGCCATTTGCTTCCAGGCTTTTAACAATTTATTGAGTGTTCACTTTGTAACTAGCTCAAATTTAGGGTTGCCGCTGCTATCTTTAACTACCTGAACGAGAACTGGTTTTTGCCCTTGGCGCTCACCGTCCATAAACGTGAGAGGATTTCCTGAAGTTTCATCTTGTGAAAAATTACGATTTTTGAGGTTGTCCAACACAGTCTGGCGGGAGGGATTGTTAGACGAAGATAGAGCTTTAATAAAAGCTTGAGTCGCATCATAACTGGTAGCTGTGCGCCAGCTAATCTCACCTCTCCATATGTCCTTGGCTTTGTCAGCAAATTTTTTTGAATTGGGTTCATCTCGAAACCAAGGTACAGCTAAAACCAAACCTTCAACAGCATTTCCAGCGTCAAAAATCTTTTTATCGTACAAGGCATCTGCTCCCAGTAGCGGTAGATTTTTGATTCCAATCTTGTCGATATTTAGGGCGCTGGCAATTTCAATTTTTTGTGAGTCTGGAAACAATACAACAGCATCAAGTTGCTGATTTTCTCCTTGGGTGATTTTCATTGAAGGAGCGGTCAAATTTATCGTCACTGTTTTGACAACTTCTCCTAATGGTGGGGTAAATACTCTTTGAAACCCTTCCGTTAAGCTGAGGCTATATGGATCTTGAGGATTGTTGAAAATAAAAACTTTTTTATAGTTATTTTTTATGGCATAATTGGCCAACTCTTCACCATTTTTTTCGTCATTTGGTAAGGTTCTGAAAAAAACTTTATTCTTCAGTTTAGTGTCTGTACTACTGGGGGATATTGTGGCTAGATTACCTGTTTCATACTCAGGTAGAGCAGCTTTGCTAGCAGCACTGGTGTAGTGTCCAATCACTCCTATAATGCTTGAGTATTGGCTTAGCTTCTGAGCAACTTGCTTTGCTTCGTTAGGATCGTTTTTATCATTAGCGATTACAATCTGTAATAACCGATCTTTCTCTTTATGTGGATCGTTGAAACTATCTTGTGCCTGTGCAACTCCTCGCAAAATTTCCTCAGCAATGTTAGGTTGAACCAGAGGTACAACTACCGCAAGAGTTACTGGGTTCCCTTTGGACAATGCTCTGGCATTATTCCAATATATTTTGGATTCTGGATCGTTAGGATTATCTTTTATAGTGTCTTCAAAAAACTTAGTAGCGTTTCTATAATCCTTTTTTTTGAAGGCGTCAATACCTTTATATCGCTGAGAATTTGATTTGCTATGAAAGAAAGTCTGTTCACCTTGGCTCAATGATTCCGACTCGAATATGTCTTGAGATGAAGGTAGAGAATTAACATCATGATACCGCAAATACCAATACCCGCCGAATCCCAAAACAGGCAGCAGGCATACATAAAAAATCGGTCTTCTAAAGATATTACCCCTACCCCTAAGCCATGCGAGTAAATGTCGTAATCTTATATAATGCAAGAATCTGTCAATAATTTCTTTTTCAATAGGTGCTACATCTTCAGGTCTTAAACCATAATTTATTTGTAAATATCTCAAATCATTGCGAGCTGTTGGAGTCAAAGGATACTGCTCTTGAATAGCTTCTTTAAAGACTTTTCGATAATTATTTAAATTATTTAAACGCTGGTGGAATGGTTTCAGAACTTGTTGTTCGATTTCTGCCGCTGTGTCATCTGGGATGTGAAGTTCTTGCCGTTTCATCGGTAAAATCAAAAGACCTCTTTGAGAAATTTGACCATTTCTAGCAAAGCGTTCCACTGTTTGGCGATATTGCGCCTCTGTGTTTCTGGGAGCATTAGCTAATAGAATGTCGAAGCCTTCCCCATCCAGAATAATAATATCTGGCTGCTGGTTTGGCTTCTCCTCCTGGACTTTCTTTTTGGCATATTTATGCAATTCACGAACGTATATTTCACCATTTGTATCTGTGTCAGATGCGCCTGTCTCAATCCCCTCAACTAAATACTGGGTGTAAAGCGAAAGCGTTGACCCTTCATCCTGGAAAGAAGTTTGGGTCGCAGTGGAAGACGTGAGAACAGCTTTTCCTTTTGCACCTAATTCCTGCCTGACTATATCCACACTTTTTGCCTGCCAACCATTTGCAAAAGCACCACTATAGCAACAATCAAGAATTATTACTTGTCGCCTAGCAAGGCTCTGCTTGGATTGCCCTTGCACAAAACTTGCTCGCACCGCAGTCGCGCGGAAGTTATTTTTAGCAGTAGTGCGAGTTGTCAAGTAAAGGTGGTTATCATCATCAGTAATGCCATGCCCGGAAAAAAATAGCAGTAATAAATCATCTCTCTTGCGATTGGCAAATAGCCACTCAATTTCTATTTGCATTTTCTCTAGATCGGGGTTAATCAGTGGCTTTACCTCATCAAAACCCCCCAGATTAGGGTCTTCCAAAACTCCCTTCATTGCTTCCACATCATTAGGAGGTGCAGAAAGAGAAGGGATGCCATTCCCGTATTCGCTGACTCCAATCAGCAGCGCTATTTTCTTAGGCATTTTCCTGTTCCCTCAGTTCAGCTAGAAGTTTCTTTACCAATGCCTCAGCCTCTTCTAACTCCTTGCGGCTTTTGGCTTCAATTTTGATTTCTTTCTCACCAACTTTGACGTGAACGACAATCGACTTATCCCGCAGGCGATCGCCCAAAAAGCTCCAAAAATCCTTAATGTTCTTAGCATTCACCTCCGCTGTCAGGAATCCTACCAGCGTTGCAAACCCTGGTTTAGCCCCTGCCTCTGGATTCAAATCTTCTACACGCTCAACCTTCTCCACTTCATCACGTTGGCGTAACAGATGCAGCAGCTTTCGCGCTATCTCTTGTCGTTCCTCATCATCTAGTTCTGGGTCATTAACGGCAAACGTGAATTGAACCGTGGGTTCGTCTGTCATCCTAGCCTCGGAGTTACGTTATTTATCTTGGTACAAATTATCTTTCACCTTTTTCCAGACTCATCCGGATAAATCGAGTCAGAGAGGCGATTGAGTCGGTTAACCTCTCTGTATGTTGCTCTCCTGGCAGAAGAGGAGAGTAATCATCCTATTCAACCAACCTCTAAAACGTGATCGCCCCCACCCTCATCAAATCAATCCACTTGGATGCGATCGCCCTCCGAGACATTACAGAGTGAGATCGCTTAATTGAACAAAAACAACCCCGGATCGACGTGAAAAAACCTCCCCAAAGCCTCAGCTTGTTTCTTGCTGATTTCTAGCCGATCGTTAATTACCTCAACTACCGCCTCACTCGAACCCATAATTTCTACTAAATCCTCTGCTTCTAGACTCCGAACATCCATCAAATGCAGCAGCCTTGACTTTGGCGTTGATGTATTAAGTTGATAGTGCCGCTTTTCAAAATCCTCAATCAGTTTTACCAGCAATTCTAATAGCGCATCTTCTTCTGGAGTCAGATTTGGACGTGAGAGTAATTCTTCAACAATTTCCAAAAATATCTCGTTTTCCTCTTCAGTTTTGATAATTCGAGGCTGATATTGAGAAAGCAACCTACTGTAAATTTTTAGGTCAAAAGTAATAGTCATTTTTCCAGGTTTCCTTATCATACTCGGCGTGAGTGAAAACGTATTTTATATAAATAATTTGCTTCTCATAGTTAATACTCGCGATTAAGCGATATTTATTTCCTTTGATATTAAAAACTGTAAAATTTCCAACTGCTTCAGCTTTAAGATAAACAGCTTGAACTTCAACAAGATTAGTCCAGGCTGCTTTACTGACAATTTTATACCAGTCATCGAGCGCTTCGCAGGAATCAGCGTGACTTTTGCAGTAGTCTCTTAATTTTTTCCGACTGATAACGTGCATTTAGTTATCATTAGGATATTTTCTAGATGTCTGAATCCCGTCATCATCTATTATATAGCACCTCTAAATCATTTTAAGCAAATTTTTATTGGCACTTTGATGGACAAGCTTTTGTCATCCCGCGCCAGCTAACAGTTACTTTTAGAAGCTTTGTATAAATGCTGTTTAAGTGAGAAAAGAACGGACTGTAGCGATCGTCAAATTCAAATCCAGTGGCTTACTCAAATAAGCAGAAGCGCCAGCTTCCAAACATCGCTCACTGTCACCGGGCATCGCCATCGCCGTCACCGCAATCATCGGTACCGAATCCCAGACAGGATCTGCTTTAACTCGGCGCATCAACTCAAAGCCGTCAACATCCGGCAACTGAATGTCCATCAAAATTAAATCCGGCAGCAACTCCGCGGCTGCTGAGGCGGCGAGAATACGATCGGCCATCGCCTTCCCATCCGCAAGTATCTCTACCCCGTACCCCTCCAATTCCATCACCTCAGAAATTAACATTTGGTTAAAAGGCTGGTCTTCGACAACCAAAATCCGCTTCCTGGCAATTGGTAAAGCGATCGCAGAAGCAGGAACTAACTTGGTATCCAAAGCACAAGAAGCAAAGTTTCCCAACTGTTGACGCATCTCCGTCAAAGGCAGCCAAACGCGGAAAAGACTTCCCCGATCGCAAACAGATTGAAAAGAAACAGTTCCCCCGTGCAGTTCTGCCAATCGCTTAGTCAAAGCCAAACCCAAACCTGTACCTTCGTGCCTCCGAGTCAGGGAAGAATCCACCTGTTGAAAAGGTCGAAATAGCAAGTGCCAGCGGTCTTGAGGAATGCCGATGCCGGAGTCTTCCACCTCAAAACAAAAATAAGGAGTGCTGGCATTTACAGGAGAACAATCCGGCCGGTAGTCGCCGTCTATTTCGCTGCCGTAGGCCAGACGCCCGCTGAGTTTAACTTGTCCCTGTTCGGGGGTAAATTTGATGGCATTGGAAAGTAAATTAATCACAATTTGTCGCACTCGCCTTTCGTCGAGCCAAACTTTAGTAATACGGTTGTCGAGTTCTAAAGACAAACCGATCCGCTTTTTGTCTGCCCGTGGCTGCATCATTTTCATACAGTCTGTCGCGAGTTCTTGAACGCGAACAGGTTGTAAGTTTAGTTCTACTTTCCCCGCTTCAATTTTAGAAAGATCGAGAATATCGTTGATTAGCTGCAACAAGTGCTGGCCGCTTTTTTCGATCAGTTCTACATAGTTGATTTGTCGATCGCTCAACTGTCCTGCAGTTTGCCGCAGCAGCAAGTCAGAAAAGCCGAGAATGCTGTTGAGAGGCGTCCGCAATTCGTGGGACATTGAGGCTAAAAACTCGGATTTCAACTGAGAAGAATACTCTAATTCTTCATTAACTTGGCGCAGGTTTTCTTGTGTCTGAGCCCGCTCGATCGCCGCCCCCAGAGTCCGGCAAGCAGCTTCGAGTACGTCTTGGTGGACGGCGGCTTGCAGTTTTTTGATGTTGCGGGACTCCAGCGTCAGCACTCCGATGATCGTGCCGTTGGTAGCTGCGATCGGAAAAATGCCCAGTTGTCCAATTCCCGGATGCCGAAATTCCGGCACGGCATTGGGGTGTTGGGCATACTCCTCGACAAACACAGGTTTACCAGTTTTCACCACTTCCCATAGCAAACCGATGCCGTAGGGAATGCCTTGGTCGAGCAATTCTTGCATTCCTGCGACTACGGGTTCCCCGTAAGTAGCCAAAAATTGACTAGAAACTTGGTTGCAAATCCCCGACGCTTGCCGATCGTTTCCCTTGCCGTTAATCACCTTGACATCTCCGAAAGCTGCATTCATTGCCTCTACTAAATAGGTGAGGGCAAACTGACCTATTTCTTGCAAACTGTCAGACTTTTGCAGGCGTTCGGTTAAACCTAAAAGAAAGCTCAGCCGCCTGACTTCTGCGTTCAAGCTAGCTTGGGAGTTTTGGTATATCGTAACGTCTCGAAAGGTAAACAGCCGTCCGCCGCTGTTGGTAATCGTGGCGCACACCTCCAAACAAACCGCATTGGCTTGCTCGAAATAAAATGATAAACTTTCATGCTGAGATTTTTCTAGTGCTTGCTGAAACTCTTGCCACTGCTGAACAGACAAGTAACCCCGATCGACAATTTCCGCAAACAACAAGTGGCACTTCGGCTTTGTTTCCAGCCATTCTGGGGACAGTCCCCAGATTCCCGCCAATTTTTTGTTAAACAAAACTAAGCAGTCAGACGAGTCGAACAGAGCGATCGCATTGTCTACTTGGTTGAGAATCAGTTCTTGGTCTGCCCTCAACTGGTGCAAGTCTCTCTCCATTTTCTCTGTGTGTTTAGCTCTTAGTTTCGTTGTCATAACTTTCTAGGGATATGGCAAGAGTTCTTTGATAACTCTTCACTTAATGTTACATAATTTTACGTTTTTGGCAGTGAGGGGGATCGATCGGCCTTGTGATCTGAGACACTTGCTAGTTTCCGATGGCGATCGGAACCACCTTTGAACTGCGTCGGCTACATTGCTTAATCATGAGGAAATTAGGAGGGAAATCCTGATGACAGAAGCAGAATTTTTTAATAACAATGCTCTCGATCTTGATGGCATCTGACGTGAAACTATTGTGTCTAACCCTGTGCTAAATTGACTCATAGTAAAAACTAATTCCTGTGATAAGAAATCAGCATATAGCAATTGTAAATCATTTGTGAGTTTCTTACGGACTCCCAGCGGGTTCGGGGAGGGTTGGAGTGGGTAAAAAAATTACGACTCCTGCAAGGATTGCTATATAGCAAAACCATTTGATTTGTAAACAATGGATTCAATCATCACAAACGTTTCAGGTGGTTCTACATTCACGACT
>NZ_JAUBQQ010000060.1:0-37095 GCF_036701335.1 Microcoleus sp. Pol12B5
CTAATTAACTCATAATTTTGCCTGGAATATCATTCTACTATGTATTTGTGTAATTAATTCTGTCTAACTACTTAACACTTCGCTTTACCAATTAACAAATGGCAATTCATCAAAACGGACTTTTTGTTGAACCCGGTCAAGGTCGTTCTTACTACTTTGGTCAAGACCTCTATACCTTCAAAGCAATTGGTGAAGAAACAGGGGAAGCCTATGCGCTTTGTGAGGTAATTGTTGCACCTGGTGGCGGTACGCCGACCCATCGGCACTACCGAGAAAATGAATCATTTTATGTTCAAGACGGAGAGATTGAATTCCAGCTTGACGATCGTACTTTCGTTGCGGCGGCTGGAACCTTTCTTCATTCACCGAAAGGCCAGCTTCACCGATTTACCAATACCACCGCTACACCCGTTAAAATGCTGGTTTGGGTTACTCCTGCTGGCTTTGAGAAATTTATTGCCGAAGTTGGAAAGGCCGTCAATGGTGAGATTACCCTTGGAGCATCCTTGAGCCCTGAAGACCTTGACAAAATTCTTACTACTGCTCCCAAGTACGGTATCGAGATCGTACCTCCACCCTCTGAGGAGTGTGCCTAGATAGCAATCACTCTTGAAGTCATGGTAGAAATATTGGGACTAAAAATATTTTAAAGCAGTTTGTACGATTCTGAATTGTCTATTAATTCACTTTGTTCACCAGGATAAAAGCGATCATCTCAAATCTCGGTCAAGTCGTAAAGACAACTGATATCGTTTCCGGTTGCATCGGTATTTTTCAGATGTCCAAACTGTCATTTGTCCCAAAATCATAATTTTAGTCAACACTCAAAAATCATGAGGAGTGCAATCCGAATTGATATTACTTGACTTATATCTAGAGACGGGTTGTTTCAACAAACGCTTCTCTACCTTTCGGAAGAGATAAACGCGCCCTAAACTAACGCCACCAAAATAAGGTTTTGAGTAAGAAAGCAGGGGGGGAAAGTACGAATGCACATTGTAGGGTTTCCTTGCCTGTCATTCCCAAGTGCGATTGCCGAAGATAAGAGTATAGAAATTAAACGGCTGGTTTTCACCCGCCCTTACACAAAATGAACTCACAACTAGAACAACAAGTAACAATTCTACAAGACGAAACAGCAGCGGCCGGGAATTCAGCCAACCCAACAGTTGAAACTCATGTATTCGCCTCAGAATTTGCAACAGAGGAAAAAGTCAGAGTGGAAGAATTTAAGATTAGCGGCGACAGCCTAATTGGTAAAGTCAAAGAACTAATTCAGCAAGGAAAACTCCGCCGCCTCGTCATCAAGAACTCGCAAGGGCGGACTTTGGCAGACATTCCGCTGATGGCTGGATTGGTAGGCGGCGTTGCAGGATCAGTAGTATTTCCAATTGCTGCTGTACTTGCTACAGTGGGGGCAGTTGCGGCTCATTTGACTGTAGCAATCGAGCGCAAAGAATAGTCCTTAGTAATTAAAAATCTTCTCTTCAAGTCCGCGAAGGCGGACTTTGTTTGTTTAGTAGCGATTTCAATCGCCGAATTGTCTGATCAACGTAACTTCTCCGGTACACTCGCCGCAGGTTGGTCTAAATAATTGTACACAATCCGCGAAATCCGACGCACAAAATCTCTCACAATTGGGTCATTATAAGGACGTTTGACAAAGATTGCGGCCAAATAACGCTTGCCGTTGGGCATATCAATAATTCCTGCATCGCCAACCACAAAGCCGATATCTCCGGTTTTGTCGGCAATAACTGCTCCCGCCCCTAAACCCGAAGGCAAAAGCGTTCTAGTTGTTGTGTGCCGCAGTAATTCTAAAGCCTGTTCTCGACTCGATTCAGAAACTAATTTATCGCGAGACAGCATCGCCAGCAACTTTACCATATCCACAGAACTTGTTGTATTTGTTCCTTGAAAATCGCCGAGCCAATTGCGAATTCTGGTATCAGTTAATCCCCAACTGCGAAAACGCTCGTTGAGTTTAGCAATTCCCCCCAAACGTTCAATAATCATGTTGGTGGCTGTATTGTCGCTGATGGTAATCATTTTATCTACGGTTTCTCTGATGCTAAACCGAGTGCCATCTGGTTCGTCTTGCATAGTTCCAGAACCGCTGGCAACTAAGTCGGACTTCATAACTAATGTTTCGTCGAGGCTAACTTTGCCTGCGTCTACATCTTGATAAAAAGCAATCAGAATTGGTAATTTGATGGTACTCGCGGCCGGAAATACTCGATCGCCCTTGATATCCAAATAGTTTCCTGTATCTAAATCCAGAAAAAACATTCCGGCGCTGAGGGATCTATACTGTTCGATCGCACTTTCGATTTGAGGCTTGATGGCTGTCATTTCCGAGCCTGTTGACATCACCAAATCAGTGGAATAGTTTCTCTGATTTCCCGGCGAAACAGTGGGTCTAACTTGACCTGCTGCTTGTTCTATCCGGGTAATAGCTGTGGGGATAAAAGACTCATTTTCCGCTATTTGCTGGGGATTTGGCAACTGAAACGACCAGCGCGTGGCAGATTCTCTAATGACTCGGACTTGTTGCGGATCTAACTTATAACCGGGAGTTAATTCTATTACTAACCTGGTAGTTCCGGTGTCAAACTGCCCAACTCTAATTTGTTGAATAGCTGAGTTGTAACTTTGAGGGCTTTCGGGATATTCCAAGACTATTCCCGGTAGGTCAATTACTAAGCGGGTGGGATTGGCGATTAGTTTAACTTCCGGCTGAACTCCTGAATCTGTGGTTAAATTGAGTTGGTTTTCCCTGGGATCGAAGTGCCAAGATGTTAGTGTATCAGCTTTTGCGGGCAGGGCGATCGAGAAAAGGCTAAGGGCGGCCGGCAACAGCCATCGCAGTTTAGGAGTCATGTGTGAAGAGAAAGAGTTTAACGGCTGCAACGAGAAAGCGGCTGAAAAAATCTTATCAACCGCTTTCGAGACGAAGCACCTAGCATCATACAGTCAACTTTTGCCTGCAGCCGTAATTTTTTTTATTTTCTTTGAGAATAGTCGGTTTCCGGGACTGATCTCAAATCCGCTTCTATTACCTCTTTTTCTTCCAGTCTCGCCCAGGCGGACGAAAGTGTGTACAGTCGTGGACTCTCTTGGCAGAATTCTTGTTTTGTATGCACAAATTTTATTCACCTGAGATGAATTCAAGTTAGGCGACTTCCCGATTTCTAGCATCTTCAAGGGAGTCGATCGCGGCTTTGAGAAAAACTTTTCCTTTAGCAACAAATCGGCGATCGCTCAAAGGATCGTAAGCTTCCCAATTACCGCTAACTTCGCTATCGCGCCACAAAAACCAGCAGCGGTAGATTTCCCCGCTATCTATATCATCGCACAAAGCCAGCCAATCATCCCCCGTGAGAGCGCTAGCATCTAATGCTACCAATTCCATCCATGCAAGCGCAGTGCAGGCATCGATCGCCTCAGCATCAACCGAGTCAGATTTGGTAGCTATAGGTTGTGGCGAACACAGTGTAGACTTCATAATTTCTCCTTAATTAAATTAAATCAATCAATGAATTTGCCTATTTATGGAACTGACCCGGTACGCCAAGTGGAAAAACTGTGTTTTGATAAATTTCTGGTTCGTCAAATTTACCAGCAGCTGATGCTTCTGTTAAATTATTAAGTGTATTAATTGTGAAAATGGCGGCGGTTCCCAAAGCGGCCATTGCCAGCCTGTGTAAGATTTTGCTCATTTGGCTGCTCCTTTTTTGCTTGGTGTATCTACTCTAAAAAGTTAAGTGGTGATTAGTGGCGGAGATTGGGGAGTTAAGAAAAACTTTTTATCCTCAAATATATTCAACTGTTGAAGCCGTTATCAGGACAGAGTTTCAGGAGTCGATCGCCCAAAAACCCTCTCGCAGTAAAATTCCTTAAATTCCGGCTGGTTGATTATCTTCCTTAAAATCGCCCAAAATAGGAACTTAAGGCGTTAAAATTTCTAGATTCGTTCCCCTTTCACTGCAAGCGAAGTGCTCAAGTCAAAACGCGATCGCGGTCGCATTCTCACTGCCTCTGGCTTAAAGAAACTTAACGAGGCGCTCCAAGAATGGTCTGACCGACATAACATTAGAGGTACTCTGACGGAAATCGAGGCTGAATCTGGCGTCGGTGCCGATACAGTCAGCAAAATTAAGCAGGGTAGAGAAGGTGCGGATTTGAGTAAAATTCGCCAGTTGTTCGCGGCTTTTGAAATGACTCTGGCTGCTAGCGACC
The DNA here is from genome assembly GCF_036701335.1 of Microcoleus sp. Pol12B5. Taxonomy (NCBI): domain Bacteria; kingdom Bacillati; phylum Cyanobacteriota; class Cyanophyceae; order Oscillatoriales; family Microcoleaceae; genus Microcoleus; species Microcoleus sp. Pol12B5. Next base: position 4,240 of record NZ_JAUBQQ010000060.1, read on the forward strand.
ATCGATCGGCTAAGCTTGAGGAACCGGAAAATTTAGACGAGCTGGACAATTCGCCAGCGGGGGAAACAGCCAGCAGCAGCAGAATTGTTAAAGTATTTGTCAGTTATCGCAGCGCCGAACCCGATCGCGAGTTGGGAAAAGAGTTAGAAACGGCCTTAAGCGCGATCGGGCATACAGTTTTCACAGCAGAAAATAACATTAGATTAGGAGATAATTGGTTTGATCGCATTAATTCATTCCTCCAAGAATGCGATTATTTGCTGCTACTGTTGCCGCCAACGGGAAATCAAAGCGAACTGATAACATATCAAGTTCAGCAAGCAAAAGAACTGCAAGACTCCCGCCCTGACAAGAAACCAATAATTCTCCCCATCCGCGTCGATTTTCCGCTAAATGCGCCTCTAAATCACGACTTGCGGGGCTATCTGTACCGCATCAAACAGAGGGAATGGAAAACCACCGCCGACACTCCAATTATTATCGAAGAAGTCCTGAATTTACTAGCAGAAGAACCCACACCAGTTACCGAAGAAACGGACAATTTAACACAAAAACAGCTATTAGAAATTAGCAGCGACGAAATACCTCTACCCGCCGCTGAACCGGAATTACCGGGAGGACAAGTCGATGTCGCTTCTCAATTTTATGTAGAACGCCCGCCCATCGAAGAACGCTGTTATCAAACTATTGTGCAGCCCAGCGCCTTAATTAGAATCAAAGCACCAAGACAAATGGGCAAAACTTCATTGATGGCAAGAATTTTGCATCACGGAGCTCGTCAAGGCTATTGCACCGTGCCGCTAACTTTTCAGTTAGTAGATAAAGGCGTATTTGCCAACTTAGATAAATTCTTAAAATGGTTTTGCGCTTACGTCGGCCGCGAGTTGCACTTACCCAATCAATTAGACGATTATTGGGACGAGATTTTTGGCAGCAAGGTCAACTGCAAAGATTACTTTGAAAAATACATTTTGCCGCAAATCGACAGTCCTTTAATTTTAGGATTAGACGAGATCGATCGCGTTTTCCAATATCCCGACATTGCCGAAGACTTTTTAGGACTGCTGCGGGCGTGGCACGAAGAATCCAAGCGGCGAGAAATCTGGAAAAAACTGCGATTAATTGTAGTTCACTCCACCGAAGTTTACATCCCAATGAACATAAATCAATCGCCTTTCAACGTCGGACTGCCTGTAGATTTGCCCGAATTCAACTCTCAGCAAATACAAGATTTAGCAGAGCGCCATAATTTGAATTGGTCGGATGCAGAAGTTGAAAACTTAATGGAAATTGTCGGCGGTCATCCGTATTTAGTGCGAGTTGCATTATATCACATTTCGCGATCGGATTTGACACTCGATGAATTAAAAGAAACTGCGATCGCAGATGCGGGAATTTACAGCGACCATTTGCGCCGGCAGTTGTGGAATTTGGAAGAATATCCTGAGTTAGCGGAGGGGATGAGAGAGATTGTGGGGGCGGACTCTCCGGTGCAGTTAAAGGCTATGCAGGCGTTTAAATTAGACAGTTTGGGGTTGGTTAAGTTGCAGGGGAACGAGTGCGTGCCGAGGTGTGAACTGTACCGGCAATATTTTCGATCGCACTTAAGCGCGATCGTGTAAAATTTTGTGCGTAAGTGCGGCAAGTAATAATCAGGTGAATGATACCCATGAACGATATTTTTTTGATAACATCCGATAATTGGCTAGACTGGATCACCGTGTTTGGTTATCTAGCCTTTACAGCTTTCATTGCATGGCGCGTATTCACCACAAAGTAGATAGATTATGAAATCACCTTCTTCTTATTCTTTCTTACTTCGCGTTCTTTGCGCCTTCGCGGTTCGTTAAATAAACGATAAAATAAGACAACAATCAACTCGGCTATACAGTTATGTCGCCCGTCGAAAGCATTGCAGCAATTCCGAACGATTTGATTTTCCGCTTGAGCATCGAGCAGTATCATGCGATAATTCAAGCTGGCATTCTCACGGATGATGACTCTGTAGAATTGCTGGAAGGTTGGCTGGTTTTCAAAATGCCCAAAAATCCACCGCATCGAGTCACAACTCGTCTTGTCAGAACAGCTTTAGAGAATATTTTACCCCCTGGTTGGTATGTCGATTCTCAAGAACCGATCACGCTATCCAACAGCGAACCTGAAGCCGATCTAGTGATTGCCCGAGGAGATACGCGACAGTATCTCGATCGGCATCCGGGCGCTGAAGATATTGCCCTGATTATTGAAGTATCTGATACGACGGTTCAGCGCGATCGCACTGTTAAAAAACAGATTTATGCCCGCGCTGGGATTGCGATTTATTGGATTGTGAATCTTGTTGAAGGACTGGTTGAGGTGTACTCTCAACCTCTTGTGGAAGTTGAGCAGCCAAATTATAGTCAAAGGTTGGATTTCGGGCGATCGGCTGTTATACCGATTATTGTTGAAGGGATAGAAATTGGGGCGATCGCTGTAGATGCTCTTTTTCCTTGATTTTGATTGAAAGCTATTGGTTATTGGTTAATTGCTCTCTCAACTTTCGCAAAATTGGAATTTGTGCCAACTGTTCCGGCCGTATACTATCCCAGTTTAACCCAATTGGACGCGGATAACTTGTATTAGTTTCAATTACCTCCTGAGCAGTAACAATCCAATTCAGCGCCCAATCGTGAGCTTGCATTGGTAAACGCGAATCTGCGACTATTTGCAAAGGATGCACTGTTGTCACAATTGGCGTATCGATTTGTACTAACCCGAATTCCTGCAACATAGCCAATTCCAAATCGGCAAAACCTGCACCTTTCCCGGTTCTTCCCCCGTTGCGCGCCACCGCTACACAACCGACTATTACTAAATCGATCGGCTCCATTTCTGCAAAACTTACCAATTTTCCGTAACTCAGTGCTTTGCGGGCGATCGCACTTTCGGCAATAGATATATTTTGTTTCTGCAAATCCTCAGCAGTCAACTCAACAAAACAGCGATCGTCTGTCAATCGCGGTACTGCCATATACAGGCGTTTTCCATCTTGCAAAGCTTGCATCCGCACCGGAATTTGCGCGGAATCAGGATTGCACTTAATCGTTTTTGCTTGTTGCCATATTGGTAAATTTGCCAATCTTTCGGTCGCAAAATCAGCACCGACAAAGTTGGGAATATGACCAAATGGATCGCCAATAGATGCGGCTTGCTGCTTGAGCAAAGACCAAACTTCAGCTCTTAACTGGTCTTTGTCTTGGTGATATCCAGTCCAATCAGTTTTCATGCTGTATTGTGCTACAATTTATCATACAGAATTATGCTTTAATACTGCCTCAATTCTTCAGCCTGCGAAGGCGGACTTTGTTTGTGTAGTAGCGGTTTTAACCGCCGAATAACTTATATGAATTTTACTACAAAACCCAGTTACTATCAAGTCGGTGGCAGTCTCACCAATAACGCTCCCAATTATGTGAAGCGGCAAGCCGACGACGATTTATATAACGGATTGAAAGCCGGGGAATTTTGTTATGTTTTGAATTCCCGGCAAATGGGCAAATCTAGCTTGCAGGTGCGGACAATTCAGCGGCTGAGAAATGAAGGAATTGCTTGTGCTGCGATCGACATTTCGGAAATTGGCAACCGAGGCGTCACTCCCGAACAGTGGTATGCTGGTTTGCTACGCATACTTGAAAATAACTTTAACCTGTCGGATATTGTCAACGTGCGGACTTGGTGGCGCGATCGCAATTTTTTAACTCCGGTTCAAAGATTGAGCGAATTCATCGAAACCGTACTGCTACCCAACATTTCCAGCAATATTGTCATTTTTATTGACGAAATCGACAGCATTCTCGCCCTAGATTTTCCCGCCGACGATTTTTTAGCCTTAATTCGATCATGCTACAACAAGCGCGCCAACAATTCAGAGTTCGATCGCCTAACTTGGGCCCTTTTAGGCGTAGCATCGCCGACGGATTTGTGCCGCGAGCAAAATGCCACCAGCAATACCCCTTTTAATATTGGCAAGGCGATCGAATTAACTGGTTTTGACGAAACAGAAGCTCAACCGCTAGCAGCAGGGTTGGCAGACCTGACAGATAGCCCTCATGAAGTTTTGAGAGAGGTTTTGTATTGGACGGGCGGGCAGCCTTTTTTGACTCAAAAGCTGTGCAAACTTCTGCTGGAAAATCCACAATTAATCCCGAATTTACCCCCCCCAGCCACCGCTTGCCAAGAGGGGGAGAAAGATGCTGCCACCGCTTGCCAAGAGGGGGAGAGAGATAAAATTCACACTTCTCAAGAGTGGGTGGAGAAAGTAGTGCGCTTGAAAATCGTGGAGAATTGGGAAACTCAAGATGTGCCCGAACATTTGTCCACAATTCGCGATCGGCTTTTCAGAGAAAACCAACGGATTGTCAGGAGACTCGGATTGTATCAGCAAATATTAGAACAAGCTGAAATTGTCCCCGATGGTAGTGCCGAACAAATGGAATTACGATTAAGCGGATTAATCGTTAAGCGGGGGGAAAAATTAACAATTTCTAATCCTATTTATCAAGCTGTATTTAACCAAGAGTTAATCGAAGAGAAATTAGAAAAACTCTCGCCTTACTCCGAAGCCATCAAACTCTGGCTAAACTCTAGCTGTGAAGATAAATCTCAACTGTTGCGAGGAGATGATTTACAGTCAGCATTAGTTTGGGCTGCCGGAAAAAGTTTGAGAAACGAAGATTTTCAGTTTTTGACGGCTAGCCAGAAAGTTATTTTGAGCGACCAAAATCAACTGCTGCGTTCAGCTACATTAGAAACTAAAAAAGCTGTCTGTGATGCCGAAAAAGCTTTGAATGAAGCTGACTCTGCCAAACAAAAAGCCAAACAGTGGATCGGCATCGGTTCTGCGGTACTGGCAGCATCGTTACTGACAGCGATCGGCTTTTCAACTCTTGCTTACCAGCGGTTTAAACTAGCACAAGCAAGTATTGAAATTGAACAAAATGGCAGCGATGCTTTATTGTTAGCGGTATCTCAAAAAACCGAAAACACCGAAGCTTTATCAGAAGCTTTACTGAGGGCGATCGCCTCCGGCAAAAAATTAAAAACCTTGGTTGAAAACAAACATAAGCTAGAACAATACCCGGCAACAAGACCGCTGTTAGCCTTACAAATAATTCTTGATAAAATTAGCGAAGCACAGCAGATTAAAGCCTCATTAAGTCCGCAAAGAAAGATTAAGTGGTTAGCTCATAAAGGTGCAGTTACCAGCGTCACGTTTAGCCCAAATAGGAAAATCTTAGCAACCGCCGGAATAGACGATACAGTTAGGATGTGGAACTCTTCCGGGAAAAAAATTGCTGAATGGAAAGCTTTACAGCGGTCAGTTAATATGGTAAATTTTAGCCCAAACGGTAATTTTTTAGCGACAGCCGGAAGGGATAGCACTGTTAAAATATGGAATTTATCAGGTAAAAATATTTCTACTTTGAAAGGAATCCAAGGCTCTGTTACCAGCATCAGTTTTAGTCCCGAAGGAAAGTTATTAGCTGCGGCAGGGATAGACAGCTATGCTGCAATTTGGGATTTGTCTAAACTGCCACAATTAGTATCACCTAGCCAGAAACTCCCAGGTCACAACGGCTTAGTGAGAAGCGTAAATTTTAGCCCAAAGGGCGATTTCATAACGACTTTAGATGGCAAATCTACAGTGCGACTTTGGAATTTGTCTGGCAAGCTAAAAAAAACACTGCCTGTTCAGGCAATTGGGATCAGTTTCACTTCGGCTCAACACCAGTATCGCTTTGCTACAGTAACATTGAATGGCAAAGTTGGGCTGTGGAATCTCTCAGAAAAAGAATTAGTTAAGGAATTTCAAACCTTGCATTTTGATGCGAAATCAATTAGTTTTAGTCCCGACGGAGAACGGCTTGCTACAGTGGGAATTGACAAGACTGTACGGCTGTGGAATTTAGCGGGGCGGCAGGTTGCTCAATTTGAGTTCGAGGAGAATGTTGTTAGTGTCAGTTGGAGTCGAGACGGAAAGCAAATTGCTGTAGCTGGAAGCAACGGCACTGTATGGTTGAGGCAGGTTGAAGGGTTAGAAGAATTGCTGAAGCAAAGCTGCAATTTTTTCGCCACTCAACCGAAGTATTTTACCAGAGTTTCAACTATCTGCAAGTAGGGTGCATACATTACTTTAGCAAGTAGGGACACGGCAATGCCTTGTCCCTACCCGTAGCTAATAACTTATGACTATCAATTTACCTTAACAGGCGAAACACTTACATTAGGATTTGTGACTCTTCTTAAGAGTTCTTGTCGAGCTTGTTCTGGATTTTGACCTTTGGGTACTTGATATAATAATCTACAGGAACCGTCTTGAGGATTAGCTGCACAAATAATTAGTTGACCGGTGGGCGATGCACCTGCTGTGACAATATTCTCCCAAGTTCCTTGCGGTTGTGAGTTGTTGAGAATTCCCGATACTCTGGTGCACCGAGTAATCGCGTCTTCTCCTGATTCATTGAAATAGTTATCAGCTAGCCACAAAATAACGGGAATATTTTTGCCTTGTTGGACAGCAATTGTAGCTGGGCGACCGCCAGCAGCGCCACAGAAGAATGAAGGCGTTTGAGCAAAGGCTGGACTGTTTGCTAAAATCGGAGCAACAAGGGCAATAATTGACGCGCTAAAAGCTGACTTTAAGAGCCGAAATTTCATGAGCAGTAATAAGCTTTTTCATTTAAGGTTACTAATAGTCTAAAAAGTTAAACTGTTTGTTGCCGGGAAGATTAGGCATTTAGAGAAAAAAATAAAGTTTATTCTGCAAATTTTTGCGATCGCACACACTGGCCTCATCTAAGCCAAAACTCAGGGAAAAAAGCTCGCTGACAAACACCAAAGGCAGAAAACAGGTGCAGCCACAAGGGGCGCAAGCGCAAAGGTATAGGGTAAAGGAGTGGTTTTGCACCGTTTTTTGCGCTCCCCTCGCTCTTTCTGAGGTTGTCCCACCTAAAGGGGAACCTGTGTTAACATCGAAAAAAATATTCTCTTTAATAATCAACAATGGGCAATGTTCTGGTGCTGAACGCCTCCTACGAACCCCTTAACATCACCAATTGGCGAAGGGCGGTAGTTTTGTTGCTGAAAGGAAAAGCAGAACAGGTAGAGCATAACGGGAAATTTATTGCGCCAAACTTCCCGCTACCAACTGTGATCCGACTGCGGCATTACGTCCGAGTTCCCTATAAGGATATTCCGCTGACCCGCCGGAACATCTTGCACCGGGACGCACACTCTTGTCAATACTGTAGTTATGCGGGGGACGATTTAACCCTCGATCATGTAATTCCCCGATCGCGCGGAGGAGGCGACAGTTGGGAAAACCTCGTCACCGCTTGTGTCCGCTGCAATGTCAATAAAGGCAGCCGCACGCCAAAAGAAGCGGGAATGTCGCTGCGCTATCCACCTAGGAAACCTCACAGCGGTCTTTATTTTGAAGTGACTAAACACGTTAAGAGCGGTATGCACAAAGAATGGCAAAAATATGTAATTGGTCTTTAAAACCCCTGTCAGCGCAAGCGCGGGGGTTTTTTGCGGAAGTTCTGAGTCCTGAGATTGCTTCGTTCCTGGGAACGCACACTCTCTACATGAGTTAAAAAGTTAAACAGTTAAAGAGAGAATTTACGCACTTAAATCGGGTTTCTAGTAAGAAGTATGGGCTTTGACAACAAGGCATCTACAAAGAAACCGGGTTTAAGATAGAATGTCGCGCAAATCCTGAAATAGTTAAATTGTTAATTTTTAACGATGAAAGACCATCCCCCTAACAATTCCGATGAAACATCCGGCAAGCGCGAAGGTGAACTTGAGACCAGCAGCGAGGTTGTACCCGGAGTGAGTGGGCCTGGGAAACGGCGCAGCAAAGCCGAAGTTGCTTCCGAAGAGAATCGCGGCCGTCTCCGCGAGGAATTGCACGATCGCAAAGTCGAGCAATTGCGCCAAATGTTTGATCGGCACAAAGGCACTCGCCAGTTAATCTTGCTGCAAGATTTTCCCGATCCCGACGCACTTTCCAGCGCTTGGACTTACAAATTAATCGCCGAACAATACGATATCCAATGCGAGATTATCTACGCCGGCGCCCTCAGCCACCAAGAAAATATTGCCTTAGTTAAATTGACAGGGTTGCCGTTGCAGCGCTGGACGGTGGAAACACTAAAAACTAAGGATTTGTCGGTGTTTCAGGGCTGCGCTTTCATTGACAACCAAGGGACGACTTGTAACTTAACCGGGTATATTTTAGCGGCTGGAGTTCCGATCGCCGCCGTCATCGATCATCACAATTTGCAGGGGGAAATGAACGCAGAATTTATCGATTTGCGCCCTCAAATCCGCGCTACAGCCACGATTTTTGCCGAGTATTTACAGTCGGGAATGTTAGCTCTCGACGCCAGCGTCAGTCTGCACATCAAGTGTGCTACAGCTTTGATGCACGGTTTGCGATCGGATACGATCGCCCTCAGACAAGCTCAGGAGGAGGACTTTTTAGCTGCGGCTTATTTGAGCAGGTTTTACGACCCGCAGTTGCTGAATGCCGTGTTACAGTCGTCTCGTTCTAAGTGGGTGATGGACGCGATCGAGCGATCGCTCAAACACCGCACCGTCCAGAACAATTTTTCGATCGCCGGCATCGGCTACCTCCGCTATGACGATCGGGATTCTATTCCCCAAGCGGCGGACTTTTTAGTAACAGAAGAGAACGTACACACAGCAGTTGTCTACGCAATTGTTCACGACAAAGACGAAGAAATTGAAGTAGTAATTGGCTCCCTGCGAACTAATAAACTTACTCTCGACCCCGACGAATTTATTAAAGAAGCCTTCGGTCAAGATGCTCAAGGACGCTTTTTTGGCGGCGGCAGAAGTCAAGCTGGAGGTTTTGAAATTCCGGTGGGATTTCTTTCCGGCGGGAATGAGAAGAGCGATTATGCAAGGCTGAAATGGGAAGTATTTGATGCTCAGATTAAGCAAAAATTGCTGAATTTAATTAGTCCTAAAGACAATCCTGTTTACGATCATTAACTCTGGAGTTTTTAGGTGCGGTATTAATTCCAGCAACCGCCTGGGAATGCGATCACTTTTTGACCTCCGCTTGCTACCAGGTGTTGCCGTGTTTTTTTCTCAGTCCGGGCAAAATCTTAACTTGATAATCAGTCTTGCCCGCACTCTAACTCTCATCAACCGGCTTTTTTAAGTTTTATTGAGGGTTTGAACTCACGCCTAGTGCGCTTCTGCCATCAACAAGCTTTCCGGCCTGTTCCACAACAACTGTATTTTCTTGTGGGTAGTAGGGGTTGGGCAGGAAAATCCGCCCATAAAAAGTTTATTAAAAATCCTGCAAGATGTCACTTTTAACGAAGTAAGGAGGTTAAAAAACCCGGTTGACTTCTCCAGGACTAACACTAATAAATTTTATCCCCATTTCCCCAAAATACACACCAAAGAAACTGGGTATTTTAACTATTGTCAAGGGAGGCAACGAAGTATTTTGCTCAAAAAAACCAGGTGGCGGAGCAAATTTAGTTTTATCTATTTTACTAAATCCATAATAATTCTTGATTTTTAACAATTATACAAGGTTGATTTTTTGACATTTTAGTATTTTTTCGCTAAATCAATCATAATTTGTTATAGTTGGTGCAGGAAACTTTCGATAATAATTAGTAAAAAAACGCTTGAAAAGAATCAAAATAGATGCCAAACAACCTAAACCATTGGCTAAATGATATGAAAAAAGTAATTGTAGCAGTCAAAAAAGTTTTGCTTGTCACATAAAGATGTTTTTTTTCTAAGCCCAGGCAGCAATTCCTAGAATTTCAAACAAATTATTATATTTATTTGCCGCGGGTTAGGATAGTAGAAAATAGCTAAAAAAAACAAGGAACACGGAGATGTCTACAAAACAGACTTTCTCTTGGTCGTTAGAGAAAAGCATAGAAAAAGTTTCAGAAATTGCACTTAAAATCAACGAGTTCGTGGCTCTGGAGACAATTTTGCAATGTGCGCTAGAAGAAACCAGGGTGCTGCTGCAAACCGATCGTGTAATTATTTATCGCTTCCTATCGCATAGAGATGGCGTAGTATTTGCAGAATCGGTTGATGCCCAGTGGCCGCCAACCCTAGGAAAACAGATTTATGATCCTTGCTTTGAAGCCACCTGGGTAGATCGTTACAGCCAGGGACAAACGAGCAGCATTTCTGATATTCACGCTGGTGATTTTCAAGCTTGTGATGTCGAATTGCTCGATCGCATCCAAGTTCAGGCAAATTTAGTTGCGCCAATCTTGCTAGATGGCCACCAACAGCAATCTCCGAAGCTTTGGGGACTGTTGATTGCTCATCAATGCCGAAGTCCGCGTCAGTGGGAACCTCTCGACGTTGAGATCATGCAACAGGTTGCAATGCACATCGGGTTGAGGATGTGGCACTTGGAATCTCACCGCCCGGTGATCGGGCCAAATCAACCGCCGGAACTCGAAACAGAACCAAATCAAACTGATCCCACTACAGAAAGCGCGCCAAGAGTCAATCATCAAAATTGTCTACAACCAGAGTTGGCCTGTTCCCTGAGCGGGGAAATTGTCCACCTCAAAGCCTTTGACTTGTTGCAAAACCCGATCTGGATATTTGATATTGAGCATTGGCAAATCCGGTGGGCCAACCAAGCTTCCTTGTACCTGTGGAATGCTTCGACGCGGCAGCAACTCGCGAGCCACAACTTTAGGCATATGTTGTCAGAGTGTACTCGGATTCGCTTGCAGGGCTATCTGGAGCAGTTTGAGCAAGGCCAAACCTTGTCTGAGCAGTGGACGTTTTACCCGGCCGGTGAGCCTGTTTCTGTCGGCTGTCGGTGCTCTGGCATCAGGATTGATAGCGGGCGTTTGGCAATCCTGGTCGAGGGTAAGGTCGAAACCGCTCTTCAAATCGAACCGGAAACCCTGCGATCGATCGAGGCAATCCGACACACCACGCTGATGGTTTCGCTCTACACCCTCGAAGGTGTGCCGCTGCTGCAAAACCCGGCGGCCTTGGGCTGTTACGGGGAGGCGCTGCACCGTGGCTCTGCGACAGATAATGCTTTTGTGAGTCGCTTTGTTGACTCTCAGGTAGGAGAGCGAGCAATGGCAGTTCTTAAGTCTGGTGAAGTATTTAGCACGGAGGCTCAAGTGATTACTCTGGCGGGGATTCGCTGGCATGGGATGGACGTGCGGTGTACCAACGACCCGGTAACAGGCAACCCGATGTTGCTCGTGAACGAAAAAGACATTACCGACCGCCAGCAAGTAGAAACAGCCCTGCAAAAGAGTGAAACCCGGTTGTCAGAAGCCCAGCGGGTTGCCCACATCGGTAGCTGGGAATGGGACGTGAGTACGGGTAAAATTACCTGGTCTCCCGAACTATTCGAGATTTTGGGACGATCTAGGGCCCTAGGCGAACCTACTTATGAAGAAAACTTGCGGCTTTACCATCCCGAAAGTGCCAAACAGCTACACCGGGTAGTTCAACGAGCGCTCACTCACGGAGAGCCTTATCTATTGCGCCTTAGAATCGTGAGTCGGAATGGTTCTATCCGCCATACCGAAGCCAGAGGACAGGTTCAACTCAATGCAGAGGGAAAAGTCATTCGGTTGTTTGGTACATCCCAAGACATTACGGATATTGTCCAGGCGGAAACAGAACTCAGAGAAATGAGTACAGCTCTTGCTAATGCTGTGGAAGGCATCTCGCGACTGGATGTTTTCGGACGCTACCTCACCGTTAATCAAGCCTACGCCAATATAGCGGGTTATCAGCCTGAAGAAATGGTTGGTATCAATTGGCAGAAAACAGTTCATCCCGACGACTGCTACAAGATGATGACGGCTTATCAAAAAATGCTAGCCGAGGGCCGAGTGGAAGTTGAGGCCCGGGGTATCAGGAAAGATGGTTCGATTTTTTACAAGCAGGTGGTGATGTTGGCAGCCTACGACTCGCAGGAGCGATCGATCGGGCATCACTGCTTTATGAAGGATATCACCGATCGCAAGCAAGCAGAAGCAGCATTACAGCAAGAGTTCGGGCGTCTGGCTGTGGTGATTGCCACCCAACAGGAAATCGCCATCCGCAATCCTAACCTGGATGCAGTGATGGCGGTGATTAACGATCGAACTCAAAAATTGATCGGTGCCGATGGGGCCGTGATTGAAATCTTGGAAGGGGATGAGTTGGTTTATCGGGCAGCCAGCGGTATCGCCAGCACCTATGTTGGATTACGGATGAAAGTAGGGACAAGTTTATCGGGAAAATGTATTGCGACCGGCCAAATTATGCTTTGTGATGATTCACAAACCGATTCACGGGTGGAGCAGTCTGTCTGTCAGCGCATTGGTATCCGGTCACTGGTGGTTGTTCCCTTGTTCTATCAGGACGATCGGGTTGGCGTCTTAAAAGTTGTTTCCGCTAGACCCTGTGCCTTTACAGAGTCAGATATTCATACCTTACAACTGATGGCGGGGTTTTTGGCGGGTAGCCTGCATCTGGCTTCAGAGTTTGATGCTAAAAACATTCTCCTGAGTCAATTACAGGAGAGCGAGGAACGGTATCGTTCTGTGATTAGAAGCATGACTGAAGGCGTCGTACTTCAGCTAGCAGACGGACAAATTACTACCTGTAATGCTAGTGCCGGAAGGATTCTCGGACTGACCCCCGAACAACTTATGGGGCGTACATCCATAGATTTAGACTGGCGAACCGTTCAGGAAGATGGCTCTCCTTTCCCCTGCCAACAGCATCCGGCAATGATTACCCTACGGACGGGAAAACCCGTATCAAATGTGGTGATGGGCATTCACAAATCGGATAAAACGCTGACTTGGATTTCGATTAATTCGCAACCGCTGTTCCAAATGAATCAGTCTCAACCCTATGCAGTAGTAACGACTTTTGCTGATATTACAGAACGCAAGCGGGCCGAGGAGATGCTCAGACACCGGGCGGAACAAGAAAGATTAATTGCTACGACAGATGGGTTAACACAAGTAGCAAACCGCCGCTGTTTTGATGAGCGATTGCAGTCGGAATGGCACCGACTGATACAGGGGAAACAACTGCTTTCGTTGATTATGTTGGATGTAGATTATTTCAAGCGATATAACGATTGCTACGGACATCAAGCTGGGGATATTTGTTTAGTAAAAGTGGCTTCATCGGCTGCACAAGCGGTTAAACGTTCATCGGATCTGTTGGCACGTTACGGGGGCGAAGAATTCGCGGCTATCCTACCGAATACGGATGCGGATGGCGCGATCGCTGTTGCTGAGTCGATCCGAGAGGCAATCCGAGATTTGGGAATCCCTCACGAGCAATCTGATGTGAGCGCGATCGTGACCGTTAGCATGGGAATTGCAACTGTGATTCCCACTGCGGAAATATCACCGGATGAACTCGTTGCCCTCGCCGATCGAGCATTATATGATGCGAAACGACAAGGGCGCGATCGCTACACAAGCGCCAACCAGATGACAGCGCCAGATTTCAATACAGTTGTAGAATAGGCAAAAGGTAGGTATATCCTAGACAGCTCCTAGAAAAACGGGACCCAATGCCTGGAAGTATTGAGATATGGTTATTTATCTAATCCGGCACGGTATCGCCGCCGCACCCGAAGAATATGATACAGACTCAGAACGCCCCCTGACTAAAGAGGGCGATCGTAAAACCCGGAAAATTGCCCAACGCCTGTACGAACTCGAAATTCAGTTTGACCTAATTCTCACCAGTCCCCTACTGCGGGCGCAGCAAACCGCCCAAATCCTGCAAACAGTCGGTTTGAGTTCCCAAATAGAAGAATCCGCCACCCTCGCCCCTTCAGGAGACATCGGGAACTGGCTGGAGTGGTACAAACAGTGGCAGGAAATAGGTAGCCACAGCTTGGCCCTGGTTGGCCACCAACCAGACTTAGGCAACTGGGCAGAAACTTTGCTTTGGGGTCGATCGCAAGACGCCCTGATTCTCAAAAAAGCAGGTATCATCGGCTTAATCCTCCCCGAAACAGGCTCCCCAGTGGGCCGCAGCCAAATGTTTTGGCTAACGGCGCCCAAGTTTTTGCTCCCCTAGAAACACCGAACCGCCCCGACATTAACAGGACGCGCCAGCCCTCTTAAAACCGCATTCTCGGACGGCGAAACCGGAGAAAAGGGGCGACAATACGCAGCGGTGCGATCGGGCTGTCTCTTGAAAAACCTGGTTTCTGAACCCCAATTAAATGATTATTTGTCAAGACTGTGACACTATCTTCGTTTCTGGTAATGTACTTTTAGTAGATTGAACTCACACAAAACGGTATCGCAATGGTCGTCGGCGAATTCAAACCAGGTTTAGAAGGTGTTCCCGCCACCTTGTCCAGCATTAGCTACGTCGATGGACAAAAAGGGTTGCTGGAATATCGCGGGATTAGCATCGAGGAACTGGCACTCAAAAGCTCCTTTCTCGAAACTTCATATTTATTAATCTGGGGGGTACTTCCGACAAAGGAAGAACTAGAAGCTTTCGAGCATGAAATTCGCTATCACCGCCGGATCAAATATCGCATCCGGGACATGATGAAATGCTTTCCAGAAAGAGGACATCCCATGGACGCCCTGCAAGCTTCAGCGGCCGCCTTGGGCTTGTTCTACTCTCGCAGAGCCCTGGCTAACCCAGCATACATTCGAGAAGCTGTAGTGCGACTGCTAGCTAAGATTCCCACAATGGTAGCAGCGTTCCAGCAAATGCGACGGGGAAATGACCCGGTGCGGCCGAGGGATGACTTGGACTACTCGGCTAACTTTCTTTATATGCTCAACGAGCAAGAACCCGATCCACTGTTAGCTAGCATTTTTGACACTTGTCTGACTCTCCATGCTGAACATACAATTAATGCCTCTACATTTTCGGCAATGGTAACAGCTTCGACGCTGACAGACCCTTACGGGGTTATTGCTTCAGCAGTTGGCACTTTGGCGGGGCCGCTGCACGGGGGAGCTAATGAAGAAGTGATTGATATGTTGGAGCAAATTGGTTCGGTAGAAAACGTGCGGCCTTTTGTCGAGAAGTGCGTTGCAAATAAGGACAAAATCATGGGTTTCGGTCACCGAGTTTACAAGGTGAAAGATCCGAGAGCAACTATTCTCCAAGGGTTAGCAGAACAGTTATTTGAGAACTTCGGTCACGACGATTATTACGACATTGCTGTCGAGTTGGAAGAAGTGGTTGAGGAGAAATTGGGTCACAAAGGAATTTATGCAAATGTAGATTTCTATTCGGGTCTAGTTTACCGAAAAATGGGAATTCCGATCGACTTATTTACACCGGTTTTTGCGATCGCCCGCGTTGCTGGCTGGTTGGCCCACTGGAAGGAACAGCTAGAGGCAAACCGCATTTACCGCCCGACTCAAATATATACGGGCACTCACGGTGAGCCTTATATTGCGATCGAGGACAGACTGCCATCCTAAAGCTAAATTATCAACCCAGATATGTAAATGGCGAGAATAATTGTTTTGCTTTCATGAAGTGTGGAATTAAAAATTGCTTTCGCCTTCCGAGTCAGGAAGCAATCTCTATCTGCCAAAAACTGCCGTGCTGGGTTGCACCCCTCTTGTATGTTGTGGTGTTTGTTGGCGACAATAGTAAGAAGTGACGATTTTCAGGAACTCCGGTCCTCAGACTTGCGGGTCTGAGGCTTTTTATTGGAATATCAATATCAACCACTCCAGTAACGCGCTACATGACTGGGCCTGTAAGCGGGGCGAGGCGCACCGTACTTTTAGTCCTCCGAATCTACCTGCTTAACTTCCTCCAAAGTTAGCCCCAGCAACTCTGCTATTTGCTCGTCTTTTAATCCGAATTGGCGTAACTTACCAACCATTTCAATCTTGGCTTGATACTGGTCTCGCTGAAAGTCAGGAGTCGCAGGCAGGCTTTTATTTGGGGTAGAAGTGGGGCGATCGGAGCAAATATTGATATAACCCATAATATTGTTATCCCCAAAACTAATATTGAGATTTCCTTTCCGTTCTAAGACCGATTTAAGATTGTGTTTATCAACGGGTTCATCAAACACATCTGATAACATTTGCAAAAGCTCGTAACCTCTATCCTTAACGTGACCTTCCGAAAGACGATAACTATCGGCAATCTCAGCATACTTTTGCCTATTCAGAGTTCCCTCGATAATTCCACGCTGTAAATCATTGAGGCGTTTACCTGTCTTATCGTAGACAACTTGATCTACAAATTCGAGTACCTCGCGAATATCCATTATCAAGGTTGTGAGAAATTTCGATTATTATATCCGACTTTAACCGTCTCGATCCGTCTTTTTCCGACTTATAACTGAAAGGTTAGAAAGATCCGTCTTTTCCCGCTTTTCAGCTTAGGGGCGATCGCTATAGTATGTGGAGGAGTGATAAAGATGAGCTTGACATAAAGCGGTAGCTGTAAGCAAAAGGCTATTCGAGAGAATTCTCAAAGCGCTGACGCTGATCGGTTCTAAGAAAAAAGCTGTAGGCTGAGCACTCAATACACTAGAAAAGCTCAAGGAACCAAGTGTTATGGCCAGACTTAAACTTCTGCGTGTGGCGACTTCCCTTTCTGCTGTCGTAATTCCGTTTTTGCCTTTGGGTTACAGCGGTGCGATCGCCCAAGAGTATCCAGGCTGTTTCTGGACAGATCCCAAAACGGGCAACCACATATCCCTTGAGCCAGTATGTGAGAGAGGACGGATAGACGAGGCTATAAAGGCAATAGAACGAAATCAGAACCCCTTGATTGCTAACTTAAGATTATCCTCAGACTTAAAAAAAGGAATAGAAAATTGGGCTCTCATTGAAGGTAAAATCACGAACCGCAGCAGTAGGCCCATCAAGATTGGTATCCCAAAGATTCTGATCGGTAAAGGCAATACAAATCTCTACACGCATCTGGTGATAATTAATCAAACGTTACAGCCTGGTCAATCAGTTGCTATCAACGAATCCATTCTTAAAAGATCGTTAGGAGTAAGTTTTATGAGTGGACTGGAAGTTAAAATTGAGGATTGGGACTCTAGCGACTAATAGCAACTAAAATCTATCCTCTTTATTTCATGACTCGCCCGAAAGGAAAGGAGCAGAAGCTTAAAAAGGCGCTCAATATACTTGCCTACACCAATAAATTTAATCATGAATTTTCTATACCAAGCTATCACCATCGTGGCAATTCCCCTCACAATAGGTATAATCCCTAATGCTGCGTCTAGCCATGCTCCCGTAGTTATTATATCTCAAGCGAGCTCCACAGACTTCTATACAAGGGGTGACGATTTTTTTAATAACAAAGACTATAAAGGAGCAATTGAAGCCTACACCCAAGCTATTAAACTCAATCCTAATTTTGCTGAAGCACACCAAAGCCGATGTTTGTCACGACTTCTGATCGGGGACTATCCTGCTGCACTTGGAGACTGCAATAATGCCATCCGCATTCGACCGAATGATGCTGATGCTTACCGCATTCGGGGTACTGTTCGTCTTAACTTAAAAGATATTAGAGCAACAGTTGCCGACTGGCAAACAGCAGCGAACCTGTATAATGCTCAAGGAGATAGAGAAAACTTTGAATACATGATGAATCGCCTCAAAAACGTTCAGCAAGAACTTCAGCGGATACAGCAGCGATGACTGCTAATTTTAAGCAGTGAATAAAATAGAACGATCAACGCTAGTTAGTATTTCAAAGTTCCGGTTACTACTTGTGATTTTGCCCTCAAGATTTATAAAGATTTCCGAAGGTGGGAATTACCAGCCATTGGTGTCAACTATTAGGCTAAAACCACCTCTAAATTAGGTTTGTAGCCTAGTCTCAATCCCCCTAAATCCCTTAAAAAGGGGGACGAAAGAGTGCTTCCAGTCCCCCCCTTATTAAGGGGGGCTAGGGGGGATCTCCGGGTTTCAAAACACACCCTACTCGCTAAATCTAAACAGATTGAGCTACATGATGGCGGCTAGTCAATTTATCCAATTGATTAACCAACAAACTCAGGAACAATCCCACATCGGTAACAACTCCAATAGACTCGATCGAACCCCGATCGCTCAATTTCGTCACCACCGCCGGATTAATGTCCACACAGACCATCTTCACACCCGCCGGGGTCATATTTCCCACACCAATTGAGTGCAGCATAGACGACAGCATTAACACCATATCTGCACCGCGTAACAGCTCAGTATATTCTTCTTGAGCCTTAACTAAATCCATTTGCGTGTCAGGAAGCGGGCCGTCATCGCGGATCGAACCAGCCAGAGAAAACGGTATATTGTTCTTCACGCACTCGTACATCACACCGTTAGTAACCAGGCCTGCTTCAACAGCTTTTGCAATACTCCCGTAACGCCGCACAGTGTTAATTATTTTCAAGTGGTGCCGGTGTCCGCCCCGCACAGCAACACCGCGTTTCATGTCAACCCCTAAAGAGGTTCCCATATTCGATTGTTCCATGTCGTGAACTGCGATCGCATTTCCGCCCAACAACGCTTGTACGTAACCTTCGCGAATCAAATGCGCTAAATGTTCGCCACCGCCAGTGTGGATGACAACAGGCCCCGCAGTAACTACAACTTTGCCACCCCGATCGCGAATTTGGCGCAATTCCCACGCTACTTGTTCCACTACCAATTCTACGCGGCGTTCGCTAGAAACGCTGCCCGACATAAAGCTGAATTCTTGAGAATTGCGCTGTTCCCGCGATTCTGTTTTGCGGATGGTGCGGATGCCGACAACATCAACAACAACTTTTTCTCCTACTTTTAAGTCGCGCAGTAATTTACATTTAGCCACTGGGCCATCAGCAGTTTCAGTAATAGCAACAGCACCATCCATACGCTGATTTTGCGCTTTCACCCACTGACCATTTACCCGCACTTCTGTGGGATAAATCGTACTCACATAAAAGTCGTCCGGACCGACGCCATCTTGCACTACCGGTTCTAAAATAGCGTCGCAAATCTCTTGTGGTGGCGGCACTGCACCCAAGTCAATCAGCATTCCCATCATTTCTTCCATCACATCGTGGGAAGGAGCCGAAACTTTAACGTCGGCAGATGATGTACTTTGCCGCTGCTCTCCCAGATTGAAATTGAGCACTTGGAAACTGCCACCGAGATCGACAATTAAGTCCAAAGCACGACTAATTAAACCAGCATCCAGCAAGTGACCTTCCATGCGAATTGTGCGGCTTTCTACCATCACGTTTGCAGATCGATCTTCTTGCACCGGTTCCGTTACCCGCAGCGTCAAACACTTACAGGCGCCGCCCGCTTTCAGAAATTCGGTCATCGGCGTTTCAATTACTTGAAAACCAGCATTAGTAATGCGCGTTTTCAAGGCTTCGCTAACCTTGTTCATTACCACAACTTTGTCAATATTGACGGCATTGCAGGCAAAATTTGCGGCATCGGCTTCTTCAATGGCAATGCGTTTTTCCGGCGCAACTCGCATTTCGATTAAGCGGTTGGAATACGAGTCAAATGCTGCTGGATAGTAGAGTAAATAGCCGCCTGTCAAGGGACAAAAGCAGGTGTCTAGGTGATAGAAACGTTCGTCCACTAAACGCAGCGAAAGCACTTCAATGTTGAGCCATTTTGCTAGTAACGGGTGCGAGTCGAGTTCGGAACGGAAGCCGTATCCGGCCCACAACCAGCGTCCTTCGCGATCGAGCAAAGCATCGCCAGCGCCCTCAAACGGCAAGTCTTTCGGGAGTTCGTGCACGGTGAAACCTTTGCTTTCAAACCATGCTTTGAAATAGGGTTCTTCGCCTTGGCGTTCTTTGTGATAGAAACGGCTGAGGACGAAGGTATTGCCTAAAAGTAAGCCTGCGTTGGCTGTGAAAACCATATCCGGCCAGCCTTTTGCCGGCGGTACGAGGTCTACAACGGCGTTGTCTTTGAGGACGCGGTAGAGTTTTTCCCACTGTTCGACGGCGCGATCGCGCGATGATTTGTGGACATTTCCCTCCATCCACGGATTAATCACGTAATCCACATCGTAGTGGTCGGGAGCACACATGAGGAAGCGAATTGAGTCAGTCATAATTCAGTTAAAATGTGGTAGACGCTACAGCAGACGTATGTTGACAGAGTTTGTATAATAGCAACTGTAATATTCACTACTAATTTTAGCAGCGCAACGTCTGGGGCCTCAAAAGGGTAACTCTTTATTATATCATGTTTAAGATAAGATTAAACTAAATGACAGACCGTTCGCAGCAAATACGGGAGAAAATGTCAGGTTATGACGCACTCTAAAATAGGTTCTGATAGACGATTCATATAATATCCGTTGAATTCCCCCCCATCTGACGGTCGGGGTGGGTTTAGGCTCATCTCTGGCTGATATTATAGATGGTTGGTGAACTGGCCCCTACAAAAATTATGGTTAATTTACCGCCCCTGATTTAACAGCTTATCCTAAGTTTTAACTTTCAACTTTTGCGAAATCGGCAGTTGGAGCGCAAATTCTGTTCCCCGGCCAACTTCTGAATGACACTCCAACTTACCGCCGTGGGTGTCTTTCACAATTTGGTAACTAATCGACAACCCCAAACCAGTGCCGGTGCCAATCGGTTTAGTAGTAAAAAATGGGTCAAACATCCTTGACTGAATTTCGGGACGGATACCGGGCCCGGTGTCAGAAATTCGCACACACACTTGATTTTCGCTGCTGACTTCAGTAACAATGCGAATCTGATTAACTTTGCAAGTACAATTTGCTGATGACTCTTCCATAGCGTCGATCGCATTCACCAGCAAATTCATAAATACTTGGTTTAATTGAGCCGGATAACACTCGACTTTGGGCAGTTCCCCGTAATTTTTAATAACTTGAATTTCCCCACGTTTTACCTGTGGCTGAAATCGGTGCTGCAAAATCACCAAAGTGCTCTCTATCCCTTCATGAATATCTATTACTTTGCGAGCTGTTTCGTCCAGTCTCGAAAAATTTCGTAAAGACAGCACTATCTGCTTAATTCGGTTAGCACCTTCTTGCATGGAAGCCAGCATTCTCGGAAAATCCTCAGCAATAAAATCCACTTCGACTTCTGCCAATTCTTCCTCAATTTCGGCAACTGGTTCGGGATAGTGTTGCTGGTAGAGCTCGATCAATTTTACCAAATCGCGAGCGTACTGTGCGGCGGGAATAATATTGCCGTAGATGAAGCTGATGGGGTTATTAATTTCGTGGGCTACTCCCGCTACCATTTGCCCGATACTTGACATTTTTTCTGCTTGAATAAGCTGAGATTGAGCTTTTTGTAAGTCTGCCAGAGTTTTTTCTAACTGTTTCGCTTTCTCTCGTTCTCGCTGTTCGCTAAATTGCAAATCTGCTTCGGCTTGTTTGCGATCGCTAATATCGATATGCGTGCCCGTCATCCGCAAAGGATTTGCCGAAGCATCGTGTTCCATCACCTTCGCTTGAGCTAAAATCCACTTCCACTCGCCGGATTTTGTCAGCATCCTAAATTCCACTTCGTAAGTAGGACTTTTGCCTTCCAGGTGAGCATTTAGCGCTGCTTTAGCCGGAGGAACATCCTCTGGATGTACCAGTTTCTCCCAGGTGGCGAAACTATTTGCTATTTCCTCAACTTCATATCCCAGCATCGTTTTCCACCGCGGATTAAAATAGACTTCTCCCGTGGTCAAATTCCAATCCCACAATCCCGTAGCACTGCCTTCAAATGCCAGATAAAAACGTTCTTCGCTAAGAAGCAAAGCTGCTTCGGCTTTTTTGCGATCGCTAATATCCATCACTGTTCCCAACAGTTTTATTACTTCCCCAGTTTCGCTAAAAACAGCTTCTCCCCTTCCTTCGACGTATATAATTTGACCGCTAGGATACAAAAATCGGAACTCTCTTTTGTAGGCAATGCCTTGTGAGATAGTCAGGCTGACGGTTTGTTGAAATAATTCTCTGTCGTCGGGATGACACATCTTTAAAAGTTTGGCAGATGTCGGTTCAGTTGCACTTGAGTCAAGACCAAAAATGCGGAATACTTCTTCTGACCAAGTAATTCTATTGGTGACTAAATCAAATTCCCAACTGCCGATATGGGCAATTTTCTGGGCTGCTGCTAGACTAGCTTCGCTTTGTTGAAGTTTAAGCCGCTGTTGTTTATCTTGTTCCAGAAGATTTGCTTGAGCGATCGCAATTCCCATCTGTGCCGCCACAGCGCTCAATAATCTGATCTCATCCTGCGTCCAGTGGCGGGGGCGATCGTACTGATGTAAGCATATCATTCCGTTAGCTTTTCCCTGATAGGAAGTGCGGATGGATATCATCGACTTCAAACCTATTTGACAGCACCAATCTCGGACGTTTTCTAGCAGAGGTTCGGAAAAAACATCGTCAGAAACTACAGCTTGATCTTGGGACAATAAAAACTCAACGTGAGGATTGCCCTGTATGGGAATTTCTAAATCTAAAAGCGATTGAGAGGCTGTTTTTCTGTACTCAGCGACATTATAAATTCTGGGAACTGGGTCTTCTTTATAGGTGTGAATCAAGCAGCAATCTGCATTAAAAATTCGACCTATTTGAGCAGTCGCTGTTTGAAAAATTTGCTCTTGATTTAAGCTGTAGCGAATTTCGAGAGTAATTGTTTCTAGCAGAAATTTTTGTTTTATTTGCCGTTCCAAAGCAGCTAAAGCTGTTTTAAGTTCTAGTTCTG
Source organism: Microcoleus sp. Pol12B5 (assembly GCF_036701335.1). Taxonomy (NCBI): domain Bacteria; kingdom Bacillati; phylum Cyanobacteriota; class Cyanophyceae; order Oscillatoriales; family Microcoleaceae; genus Microcoleus; species Microcoleus sp. Pol12B5. Next base: position 27,002 of record NZ_JAUBQQ010000060.1, read on the forward strand.
CTTGTTTGCGATCGCTTATTTCAGTAGCCGTCCCCAAAATTTTCCAAGGTTTGTCGTCTGCTGTTCTGGCAAACACTGTATCCACGCTAACAAACCAGCGATATTCACCATTTTTGTGCTGAATTCGGTACTCAAACTCAAAGCTTTCACCGTCTTTTGCTGCGTCAATTTTGCTCAGATGTTCTGAGAATCCTGGCAAATCGTCAGGGTGTATTAAGTTAGGAAGAAATCCTCCTGCCATCTTCTGGATTTCTTCAAGGGTGTAGCCAATATCGCTATAGATTTCGCGGTTGATATACAGAGTTCGCTGTTCTATCAAATCGGAAACGTACAAAAGATTAGGATGTGTTTCAATTACTGCCGATAGCCAGCGTTGGCTATCTCGAAGTTCTGCTTCGATCCGTTTGCGTTCTTCTATTTCTGCTTGCAGCCGCGCATTTTGTGCTAAAATTTGTTTATAAAGACGGCTCAGAAGCAGTTGATTTTCGACGCGGCTCACCACTTCTTCTGTTTGAAATGGTTTACTAATGTAGTCGGCCCCGCCCACCGAAAAAGCTTTGACTTTATCAAAAACTTCATTTAAAGAGCTAATAAAAATCACAGGAATATCTTTGGTTTGCGGACAAGCTTTTAGCTGTTCGCAGACTTGATAGCCATCCATACCGGGCATCATGATGTCCAGCAAAATCAAATCTGGTGGACTCGACAGAGCAAAGTTAAGAGCCAATTTGACATCTCGTGTCGGCCGCACTTTATATCCCCGCTTAGACAAAAGCTGGGATAAAAGCCGCAAGCTTTCTGGATGGTCGTCCACCATTAAAATATTTTCTTGTAAGGCAGCGTTTTGAAGTCTAAGTGTTTCTAGTCTTGGATTTTTATTGTCAGTTGTATTCATAGCAAACCCTCACACTATTCAAGTTGTATATGTGGGAATATTTTTAAAATCATTAACCACTTTTAGGTAACACTCTCAGATCAACCAGCACAACTATTGGCTTTATAGCACGCTCCTAAATTATCTGTCATTATATCAAAAGTAATGATCGTTGGAAAATGTTGGTAGATAAAATTATCGGAGCCGAGTGAGAAAACAGCCTATATTGCTCAAATCACAGGCTAAGCAAGCAATTTTGATTAAAGGTCAAGCTGGTACACTTTCTATAAACCAGTTTTGCCTGCCTTTATCTGGTGGCTTTTTTTGTTTTTTTTCAGTAAATATCCTCACTGGAAAGGTTAATTCAAATAGACCGGAACATGGGTGTCAACTTAAGACTAAAATTATTTGTTTTTCTGGTTTGTATCCAAGTCTTGAGTTCCCTAAATCCCCCTTCTTTAGCAGCGCTAGGGCAGTGTAGGCATAATTGTCAAACAGTAGGCTTTTACTACATTTGAGCTTAAGTTGACACCAATGGGCCCTGAAATACTCCTACAATATCTTATATTTTATTTGCGCTGTCGGGCTGATTTATGGTATCTTTGTCTCGGTCTGCAATTCCCCGCAAGCGGCGTACACGGCTTTCACGTTATACCAATTCAGAAAAATCCGAGCAATTTCTAGAGCTAACTGCGGTTTGCCTTGGTCAATCAACCACTGCAAAAAAGGAGTCATCGTTCGTTCGTTCAGCATCCCACCTAATGATAAAACTCCCCATAGGATTTGGTGCAAAAAAGTCATTTGAATCATCATCCTTACTTCCCAACTTGGGTGTTTTTGATAAAACAAAACTCCCATTCTACCGCGCTGAATTTCTCGGTCAATCATGCCCGGAATTTGCTCCAAACTAAAAGGTGGATGCCAGTGATAGCCGACAGCAGCCGGACATTTAATGAGTTTCAAACCTAATTGTTTTAACCTAACTCCCAACTCTAAATCTTCCCATCCGTAAAGTTGAAAGCGATTGTCAAACAGTCCAGCAGCCAGCAGCCAGTGGCGGGCGATCGCCACATTTCCCGTAGCAAAATAAGCCGCCGAAAAATCCGTTATTTTGTAGGGTTCCGAAGTAGGATTATCGAAATTGCAAGTATTAATCACGCTGCCGTAAGTAAAAACCGCATCAGTATCTTTGTAACCCTGTAGTAAAGCATCGGCGTGTGCTTGCAAAAAATGCTCTGTTACCACCAAATCGCTGTCAATAAAAATAATCGTATCGCCCTTAGCATCTTCAACGCCCAAATTCCGGGCTGCCGCAGGGCCCTGGTGAGATTGACAGATCGATCGCACATGAGGCAACAAGTCAGCATTTGCAGCCAACCACTCCAGCGTCCCGTCCGTCGATCCGTCGTCCACCACAATTACTTCATACTCTCTGACAATCTCACCGAACTGCTGATTTTCCAAAGCCAGTAGACATTTTGCCAAAATCGGTTTACGATTATACGTCGGAATCACAACACTAAAAAACACGGTTTGTCCTCATCGCCACAGTTACCGTATCCCACGGTAGCAGATTTTCCCCAGCAACTCCCCCGGTAAATAGCCAAGTTTAGCAAAAAAAGAATATATAAATCTGTACTATTTCTGACAAGAATCGATCTCAATTAGGTGCATAATGAAAAGTCGGTTAAATCGGATATCTTGCACCATTCTCAAGAACAGGCAAGATGCCTGTTCCACAAAAATGATATTTTTTTGTGGGGTGGGCATCTTGCCCGCCCTGAAAAGCTTAGTGACAATGGTGCAAGATGTCAGTTAAATTCAGGATGTAAAGAGCAATGAGTCGCGCTAAAAAAGTTGTGCTAGCATATTCGGGCGGAGTCGATACTTCCGTCTGCATTCCTTACCTCAAAAACGAGTGGGGTGTGGAAGAGGTAATTACTCTGGCTGCTGATTTGGGACAGGGAGACGAATTAGAACCGATCCGCAAAAAAGCTTTAGCATCCGGTGCTTCGGAATCTTTAGTTATTGATGCTACCGAAGAATTTGTCAAAGACTATGCGTTTCCAGCGATTCAAGCTAACGCACTTTACGAAAACCGTTATCCCCTTTCGACTGCCTTGGCTCGCCCGCTGATTGCTAAATTGTTAGTAGAAGCTGCGGAAAAATACGGTGCAGATGCGATCGCCCACGGGTGTACGGGTAAAGGAAACGATCAGGTACGGTTCGATGTGTCGATCGGCGCGCTCAACCCCAAGATTAAAATCTTAGCACCAGCGCGGGAGTGGAAAATGAGCCGCGAGGAAACGATCGCATACGGCGAGAGATGCGGCATTCCGTCGCCAGTGAAAAAGTCTTCCCCTTACAGTATCGATCGCAACTTATTAGGAATGGCAATTGAAGCCGGAATCCTGGAAGATCCTTGGGCGGAACCGCCAGAGGAAGTTTATTTGATGACAAAGGCGATCGAACAAACTCCCGACACACCCGAATACATAGAAATCGGTTTCGATTGCGGCAATCCTGTCAGCTTAAACGGCAAAAATTTATCACCAGTCGCCTTAATTTCCCAGCTAAATGAAATAGTTGGGAACCACGGAGTCGGCCGGATTGACATGATTGAAAACCGCCTTGTAGGTATTAAATCGCGGGAAATTTACGAAACACCAGCGATTTTAGTTTTGATGCACGCGCACCGAGACTTAGAAAGTTTGACCTTGACAGCAGATGTAACGCGGTACAAGCGAGGCATCGAAGAAACCTACAGCCAAATGATTTACAACGGTCTTTGGTACAATCCTTTGAAAACAGCTTTAGACGCATTTATTCAGGACACGCAAAAGCGAGTAACTGGAACCGTGCGGCTCAAACTTTTCAAAGGCAATGCGACTATCGTCGGCCGCAAATCTGAAAATTCCCTGTACAGTTTCGACTTAGCAACCTACGGCGCAGAAGACGAATTCGATCACAAAGCTGCCGAAGGATTTGTCTATGTTTGGGGACTACCAACCCGCATTTGGTCGGAGAAAAATAGAGGTTATAAATAGGATCGAATTAGGGTAGGAAACCTGATGTTAAGCCGCCAAATCGAATTCGGATTAACAATTCGATGTTAACCCGCCGAATCGAATTGGCGGCTACACAAGCAAAGTCCGCCTTCGCGGAATTAGAGTAGAGTTTGCACGGCGCATCTTCTTTGCCGCAATCGCCCAACCTGTGCCAGTTGCCTAAGTCATAAGTTAGTAAGATACAGTAATAATTGGTAATTGGTAATTTGTTGTTATCCTAATAATTTGTTAAATTGTCTTCACACAAATTTAGCTTTGAAGCAGGGGTTGAAACCCCTGCCGGATTGCGGCAGGGCTGCGCCATAATTGCTGGGTAAACGTAAAACAGCCGATCGCTAAGATTTCTGTTTTTCCACACTTCCCAAATCCAACTTAGCGCGCAACTCCTCCTTAATCCGATTTAAAATAGAATCCTCATCCAAAGAAGACAAAATCTTGCTCACCACAGCCTTTGGTCCATCATCTCCCCAAGAAGCACCATTAGCCAAATAAGCCTTAGTAACTTGACCGATACCATAGGAAGAAACCCCCGCGATCGCAGCTTGCGTCACCGCCACAGACAAATAAGGCCCTAAAGCCAAACCCCCCGTCGCCGGCGTCGCCAAACCCAACAATCCTTTCAAAGAACTCAAACCAAAATTAGCCAACAATTCACCCGCAGTAATTCCCCCCATACTAATCGCAATCTTTTGCAGCAATTCCACCGCGCCCGCTTCCGTCATCGCAATGCCGTAAACTTTAGATAAAGTTAAGATCATCACCACATCAATTACCGCACCGCTAAGAATATCAACTACAGTAATTGGATTAAGTGCGATCGCCACCGATTTCGTCATTACCCCGTTCCAGATAATGCGATTAGCCGCGTCATCTCGAATCTCCATTTTTCGCTGCACCAACTGCTCGTTAATATCACCCGCACACAGCATCGTATTCAGCGCGACCAAAGATTTGCCTTCCCGGTCTAAAATCTCCAAAATCTTTAATTTTAAATCTTGCACTTGTGGCAAACTGCGAGTCATTTGCACACCCATACTTCCGTCAGGACGGCGCACCGCCCTCGCCGTCAAAGGCGAAGCCGCCGCCATCACAATTTCATCGGGAGACAACAATTCTCTGACGCGCTCGTCTCGAATTTTATGATAAATTGCCAGCCTGTCTGCATCAGGATACTGGTCAATTTTATTAAACACTAATAACATCGGTTTTCCCGCTTCTCGCAACTGCGAAAGTGCTGCGTATTCCACCTTCGTAATGTCGCCAGCAACCACAAACAAAATCAAATCTGCTTGTTGAGCAACGCGGCGGGCTAAAAGTTCGCGAGTTTCTCCGTCAACTTCATCTATTCCCGGAGTATCGACTAATTCAACTTGCGACAAACGGTAAATAACTGGCGAAAGTCGTAGCGTAGCGGGGCGTAAGCCATCGGGCAAATTCTCATCAATTCCCTCTCCGACATCCCACTGCCCGATAGTCGTCGTGCGAGTCACCCCGTGAGTCGGGCCAGTTTCAAACACATTTTGACCTAGCAGCGCGTTCAAAACCGAAGATTTTCCCCTTCCCACCATCCCAAATACAGCTATTTGCACGCAAGCGCGCTCTAGCTTGTCGAGCATTTTCTCTAACCCGCCAATTTCCGGTTCTAGTCCAGTTCGCTCTTGAACTGTCAAGTCGAGATTTTCTACTATATCTCGCAGAGCATCTTTAGCGTGGCGCAGGTTGAGTTCTGCCTGAATGTCTGCGAAGCTTAAAATTGTGTCATCTAATTCTCGATCGACATTTGAAAAATCGGAGGCTTCAGTCATTGTCACCTGGCTTTTTAACTTATTTTACCTAAAGTTGCAACAGATACAATGCTATTGTACCTGTTTCTGTCTGCTGTGTACAGCCCGCACCAGTTCGCAGCGCCAAAAAATCTGCTTTGCAGAATTAGGAAATAACTGCAAGATGTCAATGTTTAATCTCCCGTGGAATCGGCGAGTTGCTAAAGCATCGGCATCTCTTCCTTGGATACTCGCAACTCCATTTTCCCGCCAACAATCCAGACATCAACAAAAGGAGTCTCTTGCACCCGAATTTCCTTTGTCTGCGTCTGGCCACCCTCCACAGCTACCTTCAACTTAACTGTGGATTCCTCAACAGGAACTTCCACCGCATCCGCGAAGGAAATCGTCAAATCCGTAGTCACGCCAGACTTGCGATAGACTTCCTGTTCATTCACTTCTACAGTCACGGTGTTATTGCTGAAACCGTCGCGAAGTTTGATAAATAAACGCATAGTGGTACTCGCTTGGTAATGGTAAGGGGTAAAAAAATCAGCCTGGGGGCGATCGGGTACGCAGCTAGACCCGATCGCCAAAAGTGCCAACAGAATTATCAGGTGTCGAACCAACAACAGACTTATCATTAATGCTGTGAAGTTGTTGCTAGCAGTGTTTTGTACAAACTAACAAAAATTGCTTTACTTATTTAGTTTAAAATAAAGTAAAGCAATCTTCTGGGTAATTCACCAATTCACTTTTTACTTCTTGGCTGCCGATCGCAATGTCTTGACTTCCATTGCTGAGATTTTGCTAAAGGTTTTGCTAACAGCATCCTCATCGCCGGTTTTAGCCTGAACCTCAGCTAAACAGGAAAGGGACATCTGTGCCGAAACAGGGTCGAGAATATTGGAATCGGCGACTGCTGTCAGCAACTTGGCGCTTTCATCCAATTCCGCAGGGCGTACAATCACCCGGCTTTCACGATCGCCGGTAATCGTTTTAAAGTCACGGCTAGCGTTGATACCCTTCACCATCCGAACATAGTTTGCCATAGCGTGTTTCGGATATTTTGCTAGAACTTCCTCAAAAGCATCGTTACCGCTTCGCAAAGACTCATCATCCGAACCCAGCAAATAGAGCAAAGAACCCTGTTCGTCGCCGATAAACAGAGCGGCCAGTTCTTCCTCAATTGGCGTCACAGGATAGCGAACGCGAATAGTGATGATATCCGAGAATACCTCTGAACCGTCCAAAGCTCCATAGACCGCCCGTACCCGGTAATTTCCGGGTTGATCGAAATAAAATCCGTCTTTGCCATAGCCGATATATGCGCTTTCTGGAATTACATCATCGCGCGCGATCGTGCTTTCTCGCTGACCGACTAAATGATCGATTAGCGGTTCATAAAGCACAACTGCGCCACTAGGCTTGCGAATCACGATTTTGACCAAGCCGCAATTCGGATGTAGCCAAGTATGCACCCGGCGCCCACCCGCAGCCGTCGTTCCCAGCATTAATTGCAGTACCACAGGCTCACCTAGCGCGAAGCTCTTTTGGTTGGTAGAGATACTGAAAGTCAGTCCCGACTCATCGCGAATCGGATCGGCCATCACTTCCTGGCCCAGACCAGAGCCGATCGCAAAGTCGTTTCCACCCACAATAATATTGTTGCGGAACGCATGGCGGAGATGGATGACCTCCTCATTGTCGAACTGAAACGCAAACTGGCTCCAGTAGGTAGCCTCGCCACCCGGTGCTGGGTAATTAAAGGGATAGTTCATCCAAGACAGTGCCAGCGGGCGATTCGTACCAGGGGGCGTCGCCAAGGACTTTTGCCACGAGTGCAGCAAGTTAAAACTATGCCCCAGCTCGTGAACATAAGTGTAGAGCTGCAATCGCAGCTTTTCGGCAGTTTCTCCGCCTATACCTTGATGAAAAACGGCGCAGCCTTGCCGCTGCTTCCCTTGCTGGTCAAACATGATGCCGTAGAGCCCAGGGCCCAGGTCGTGAAGTTGAGCAACTACCTGCCAAACAGCCCACTGCGGCAAATCCTGCCACAAGGTGAAGTGTTTCTGCATCGAAGCGTGCAGTTCGGAGTTGCTCCATTTAGCGCCCGCACCAGCTTCATCGATATTGATGACGTTGTTTCCTGCTGTTGCGATCATCTCGATCCCAGCTTCTGCATAGGAACTGACGACGCTGAGGTTGCGCGCTGGCCCCCCCGACGGCAGGGAACCCGTGTTGTAGCTGCTGAATATGGGAGTGACAACATCGGAAACCTGGTCTGTTTCTAGTCGCAGACTGCGGAAATACACAGACTCGAAGACACAAGTGTAAGTTGCTCCGGCGACTCCGCCCTTTGTGAAAAATTCCACCGTTGCTGGCGCCTGCGGCTGGAAGATGAACTTGCGCTGGATTGTCACCTGTATTACGGGAGATCCGGCGGCAAAGGTAAAGCTTCCGAGGCCCTTGATGACGACTTGAGAAGCTGTTACCTTTATCGTCGGCGCATTGACGATAAAGGAGCCAAAATAGGTAGTCGTACCGCCGCTGACTTGGAAGAAGTCGCCGCTTAACCGCTTCATTGGTCGAGTGCGATCAACGTCAACCCGGAGTTCGAGTTGAAAGCTGCCTAATGTACCGCGGTAGCGCCCACTGACGGGCCGTTTGGCGATCGGAATTGCGGTCGGTGCGATCGGTAGCGGTGGAATACTAGGTATTGGTGCGGTTTCGCCCTCGATTGGATGTGTTGGATCGCTAATTCCAGCCTCTATTGCTGCGATCGCAGCTATGTCATCGACTGACATTTCTCCAAACGAAAAATCACTACTGGTTAAATCGATACTTGTAGGATCTTGCTGAGACATTTTTATTTATCCTTTCATATTGTGATACTCCATATATAAGTGGCAGTATTGGGGAGTTTACAGTCGCTTTTTAGAGTGACACTTACTTGTGCTACACCATTTGAGTGTCACTCATTTAAGCGACAGTGTTGTTGACTATTTCACTCATGCGTCCGACCCGTGTTATGTTTATTTTTACTAAAAATTAAAATCTCTCAGCAAGTAAATTGTAACCAATGATTAACCGCTGCCAAATAATAGCCACTTATCCATTTCCTTTCCGTGTGATAATTTTCCTATTAATCTTGCTAGCAATTTGGCTGCCGCTAGCAGCACCAATTTATCTGTTGGTTAAAGATAGTAACCTAGCAACTATTCTGACAATGGGATTGTTGTTTACTGAGTTTCTGTTCCTAGTGCCGCGCTGGGGAAAACAGGTTTACGGACAAACCCAATTACTCAAGAGTTACGGTTTAATCAATACTCGAAAAAACGGTTTTGAGCTTTTAATTGGATTGGCGATCGGGCTTTTGCTAACTTTCAGCTTATTTGCGGTGCAAGGACTGTTCGGCTTAGTCGCGTGGCAAAATTCTGATAATTTGCCGAGAATCATCGCAGAAGGGCTGTTAAGCGCCCTTGGAGTCGGTTTTGCGGAGGAGTTGGTATTCCGTGGTTGGTTGCTGGACGAGTTGCAGCGGGATTACAATTATAAAATATCTCTGTGGGTGAATAGCCTGGTGTTTGCCCTATCTCATTTTATCAAACCTGTCGCGGCAATGCTGCAGAGTTGGCCGCAGTTTCCGGGGTTGTTGTTGCTGGGTTTGATTCTGGTTTGGGGAAAAAGATCGCGCCAAAATCGCCTCGGTTTGTCGATCGGGCTTCATGCAGGTTTAGTCTGGGGATATTACACGATCAACATCGGGAAGTTAGTGCGATATTCGGCATCTGTTCCCGAGTGGGTGACAGGAGTTAACGGCAATCCGCTAGCTGGGGCGATCGGGCTGTTGTTTTTAGGTACATTGGCCTTGGGAATGCGAAAAATGTCCCAAAAGTCCAAAGGTTTGTAATATATCCATCAGGTGCGTCGCTATGAGATTGTTGGTATTTAGTTAGGAATTTATCGCAGGCGACACACCCTACAACTACTGCTGTTTTAGCAAAGGCATTATCAGATTAAATTGATATTTATAGATTATTTAGGTTATAAATTATTTCTTGAGAACGCTTGATCGCAATAGTAGCAATCGCAGATAATAAGGGAAAATTATCGTCATAGTCGGATTGATTTCGATATCGGCGCAACACTGCTAAATTATCGGCGATTAATTGACATCTTGAGTCAGGATTAATATCAAATTCTTGCCAAACATAGCGGTGAATATCGCTTGTTTTTGGCAGGGAATGACCTTGTTTATCTCGCAAATAGTTCCGCGCTAAGATAAAAGCAGCATAATAGGAACGACTGATATAGCAATCCTAAATCATTATCAAGACTATGATACAATTATATGCAATACTTGATTGTGACCATAAAAAAATGAAT